>NZ_ATLN01000126.1:0-211342 GCF_000416195.1 Pseudomonas sp. CFII68 | reverse complement strand
GCGCGGGCCGGCGCCGAGGGTCAGGCCCGGCCAACTGCGGGTGGTGCGGGCCAGGCGCACGGCGTAATCGAGCACCTGGTCGTCCATCGGCAGGGCCTTGGCTTGCAACACCATGCGCAGCGGCTGCACGTCGAGCATGTCGGCGCGGGTCGAGCGGCTGACCTGGCGCACCATGTCCAGCTCCTGGTCGGCGTCCGGGTAGTCCATGCGCACCTTGAGCATGAAGCGGTCGAGCTCGGCTTCCGGCAACGGGTAGGTGCCTTCCTGTTCGATGGGGTTCTGGGTGGCAAGGACCATGAACGGCTGGCTGATGGGCAGGGCGCGGCCTTCGAGGGTGACCTGGCGTTCCTGCATGGCTTCGAGCAGCGCGGCCTGGGTCTTGGCCGGTGCGCGGTTGATCTCGTCGGCCAGCAGCAGGTTGGTGAACACCGGGCCCTTGCGCAGCTTGAACTGCTCGGTCTGCAAGTCGTACACCGCGTGCCCGGTGACGTCGCTGGGCATCAGGTCGGGGGTGAACTGGATACGCGCGAACTCGCCGTTGAAACACCGGGCCAGGGCCCGCACCAGCAAGGTCTTGCCCAGCCCGGGAACGCCTTCGAGCAGCACATGCCCGCCAGCGATCAGCGCGGTGAGCACATCGTCGATCACTGCGCCCTGGCCAACCACCGCTTTGCGCAGCTCGGTGCGGATGGCCTGGGCCAACTGACTGGCGCGCTGGCGCTGTTGGGCGGCGTGGGCCTGGCCGTCGACAGGTTCGTTCTGTTCAGTCGTCAATTCTGGCGTTCTCCTAACGGTTAAATCCTATGACTCGCGACATGGTGCAGTGCCGGGCGCTGACAACTGAGTCGCTGCACACCTTAGCCCATTTGAAAATGCAGGTTTGGAAAGATCAATCCGGCGAAGCGTGCGGGCAAACCCGCTTCCACCGTTCGGGATCTGGGGGTACTGCTGACCACGATCCCCGCTTCGATCAAGCGGCCCAGTTCTTCCGTTGCAAGCCGATCCTTCAAACCTGTGAACACTTTGAACTCCGCACGCGGCATCGCACCTTGGGTGAGAAGCGCCAGCACGGCGGCTGCACTGGTGGGCCGGATGCCGGCACGGCGAAGCTCAGGATCGGTTGAAAACACATGAACAACCTGCTCGCGCAGCTTGGCCGGGTTTAGCGAGGTCGTCATGTACTCGATCTGGTCGTGGCAGACATCGAGCATGAACTCGATGAAGTTGAAGTAGTGACGCTGTGAGAGTTGGCCGCGCCCGTCATAGTCACCTTCGCGAGGGCGATCAGCCAAGGCCAGAAAGCGATAGTACTCATCTTGCCTGCGAGCCAGGCCACGAGACAGTGACCAGAGAAAAGGTTTCAGCCCAAGGTGAACAAGCTGCAGGTGGGTGAGCATCCGAATCACTCGACCATTGCCGTCAAGGAAGGGGTGAACAAGCGCCACTCGGTGATGGCCTGCCAGGGCCGCGATCAATTGGCGTCGCGGATCCCTGATTCGTCCGTAGTGCAACTGCAGATGCTCAAGCATGGGCAATACAACAGCCGCCGCTGGAGCGACATGGGCGCCAACCTGGACCTGCTCGTTCTCTTCGGCCCGCAGCCTGCCGGGTTCCATCATGCGACCATCACCCAGGGTCAACTCCTGCTTAGAGGCGTCCTTGAACAGTCGACGATGGATGGCCGCGATCAACTTGGGATCGAACACGGCAGAGAAACTGTCCGTTGGCCGCATGCGAAGCAGTCGTTCCATCACCTCCTGCTGCGTCATGTGTTGCACGGCAAGCTCTTTGAGCTCTTTTCTTTCCCGTTTCGGTGTCGTGCGAGCAACCTGGAGGTCGGCGATCTCGGTTCGATGCCCTTCGATCAGGTTCGAGTAGTAGGTATTGGTGATGCGCAACAGGCCCGCCAGTTGCTTGGATGTCTCATCGGCCAGCCGTCCGGCCAGAAAGGTTGCCTTGCGTGGCAATTGATCCGCAGCCTGAATGATCGAGTCGGGCAGACTTTCTGGCAGTACGGGATCAAGGTACGTTTTCGAGGTGATCATCGTTTTGCTTCCAGCGAACATAAACGGCTATTGGTTGGGCAATTCCTGCGGAAATTTATGCGGAAAATAAAACGGTCGATAAAGCCCGTAATTACTGGGTTTGGCGATACCGTACGATAGATTGTTTCCGCTGTTTTTGCGGATTTTTCTGCGGAAAGAATCTATAAGGCATTCCTAAGGGTTTGCAAATGGGCAACCTGGCGGCAGAAATCGGCGCGGGACAGGCGCTGTTTCGGCCGTGGGCTCAAGGCCTGGCTGATGGCCCGCGTCGGTTGTCGGGTCAGGCGGGCGAGTACCTGCCATTGTTCGGCGACGGCCAGTTGTTCGAAGCCTGGGTGAAGATGACGTGCCCGGCGCAGCACGTCTTGTTGCAAGGCATGCAACAGGTACTCCTGGCCGTTGTGCCGCAGGTGGAAACCGGCGCCGGCCTGCACGTGCTCTTCCAACTGACGCCGCGCCTTGGAGGCCGGTTGTTGCAGTGGGCCATGGCGCACCGCTGAACGCCAGAACCACAGGGCAATCAAGGCCAGCAGTGCCACCAATGCCTGGGGAAAATAGCGCAGCAGCAGGGTCAGCAGGTTGTCGTGGTCGGTGTTGAACAGCAGCGTGACGTCCGTGTCGGCGCTCAAATACCAGAGCAGCCAGGCGTTGTCGTACTGGTCGATCTTCTCGTTCTTCCACAGCTCGGCGTCGGTGATCACGGTGATCGAGCCGAGGCCGAGGTTCAATTGCATCATGTGGGTCGCCAGCGCGCTGTTGGCCCAGGCCTGGGCCAGGTCATGCGGGTCCTCGAGGTGGAAGTCGGTGTCGAAGCCGACATACGCCGGCGCCTCTTCGTCTTCCAGATAGAGTTTGGTCAGTTCCGGGTAACGGTCCTTGATCAGTTTGGGCGCCGGTTCCTTGAGGTCCTTGCTCAAGGATTGGCGCAGGCGCACGCGGTCGAGCAGCAGGTCGCCGCTGTTGCCGGTGCTGTCGTCCCACAAGGCTTCGGCAACGAAAAGCAAGCGCCCGCCGGCCCGGGTCCAGTTCATCAACTGCTCGACTTCCCGTGGCGTCATGTGGGTTCGTTCGCCTAGCAACAGCAGGCTGTGCTGGCGAGGCTCCAGGGTGGGCAGCACATCCAGGCTGTTGGCGTGCTCGATGTTGATACCCTTCTGGCGCAGGAAAAGCTCGGCGGCCAGGTAAGGATTGGCCTGGGCCTCAGGGGAGGGGTCGTGCTCGACGACCTCCTCATAGGGCACGGCCTTGGTGTAGAGGTAGAGACCGAATGCGCACACCACGGCGGCCAGCACGGCGCCGATCAGCCATCCCGCGTGCCGGCTCATCGAGACGCCCCCGGACCGAACAGCGCGCGCCAGCCGTCACACAGTTCCTGTTGCAGGTGTGTCGGTGGGGGGCGATGCCCATAGGCAATGTTCTGCCAATGCAGGGTGAGGTTTTTGCTGAAGCCCAGCAGGTTGTCCTGCTTGAGCTGTTCGACGCGTTCCAGCACCTGACCTTCAGTGTCGGCCGGTTTCAAGGGGATCTTGAAGTCATGATGCAACCGGCTGAGCAGCGCCCGGTACAGCAGGCCCAGGGCTTCACGGGGTTGCGTGGCCCACAGTTGCTCGACGTTGGCCGCCACGTCGGCGGGCAGGCTCTCTTCGCGAATATCCAGGCCGAACATGCGCGCCGGTACGGCGCGTTCCACCGGCAGGCGCTGCGTCGGTCGGAGATTGGCCAGGGCCTTGAGTCGTTCACGGTAGCGCCAGGCCAGCCAGACGATCGCCGCCACCAGGCAGGCCCACAGCACCACCTGGATCAGTGCGGCGGCGATGTCGAAACGTTGGCTGCCGAGCCATTTGAACAGGTCCTTGAGCCAGCTCGGTTTGGCCTCGGTTTCGGTCTCGGACTCGGGGGATTCGGCCGTTTCTTCGCCGAAACGATAACGAATGACGGTCTCGGGGTTCTTGAACGGCGGGGCGTCGAGGATTGCCTTGATACCGTCCCGGGAGGCTTCGCTGGTGAGGGGCTGGTTGAGCAGTCGGGGGCTGTCGGGGCCGCTGCGGTCCTCATCGGCAAACGCCGGGGGCGCCAGCGGCAGCAGCATGAACACCAGCAGCATCAGCACCGGGGCCACGCCGCTCAGGCGTTGGCGCAGGCGTCGGAACACCAGCTCGATGTCCCACGCCTCGAGGATCGTGCGCCGGTTCAGGTAGAGGCTGAAGCCACAGGCGACATATATCGGCTCCCATAAGATCAGCAGCAGCGGGTACAGGAAGTTGACCAGGTGTTCGAACCACAACCAGTCGTGCTCGGCCGCTGACACCAGCGTCTCCCAATCCCATTGCAGTTCGACTTGTTGCGGCACGAACAGATAGAACAGGGCCATCAGGCCGAACCACAAGGCGGTTTCCAGGTGCACGCCGATGACGGTCAACCATTGCGCCGCGCCGCGGTTGCGTTGCTGCAATACCCGCAAGCGCTGCGCCCGGGCCTCACCGCTAAGCCCCTCGAGTTGCACCACCGGCATCAGGAAACTGCGGCTCAGGCTCAACCGGCGCCAGGTCAGGCTGGCCAGCAACTGCGGCTTGAGCAGCGCAGGCCACTGGCGCAACGCCTGCCGCAAGGTGGGGGTTTCGCCAAACAGTGCCTTGGACAGAATGTACAGCGGCAGCCGGTCGAAGGCCGGCTTCAACCACCAGAACAGCATCACCACCAGCGACGGTGAGTCCCACAGCAGCAGGGTCAGCAACAGGTACACCGGCAACGTGATGATCGCCCAACTGGTCATCAGCAGGCGTCGATGCTGCTGACTCATCAACACGCCAAGGTCCATGGCTTCCCAGGTGGTGCGTGGGCGGATGACGACGGTGGCGTCACTCAGGCGCATGGCGGACCCGTCCGGCAAGCGACAGATAGCTGATCACCAACAGCCACAACAAGGCGCCTACCGTGTATTTGGTGGCGGGCGTCACGGCGCTGGAAGACCAGTAGGCCTCGATGAACGCGGCAATGAGCAGGAACAGCATCACGCCGCCGATCATCAGCACGCTTTTGCCCGCCGCGAGCCGCAAGGCCTCGCCTCGGGTCAGGCGTCCCGGCGCAATCAAGGCCCAGCCCAGTTGCAGGCCTGCGGCCCCGGCCAGGGCGATGGCGGTGAGTTCGAAGGCGCCGTGGCCGATCACGAACGACCAGAACGTTCCCCCGGAGCCGATCTGGGTCAGGTGCCCGGCCACCGCGCCGATGGTCAGGCCATTGAAAAACAGGAAAAACGCGCTCCCCAGGCCAAACATCAAGCCACTGGCAAAGGTCTGAAAGGCAATGCCGATGTTGTGCATGATGTAGTAACCGAACATGACCCAGTCCTCGCTGGCGGCCCGCTCGACCGAGCGCCCCAGGTGCCCGGACGCCGGGTCATACATGCTGCGGATCTGGCTGATTTCGTCAGCGCCCAGCACGCTGTAGACCAGTTCCGGGAACAGATAGACCAGCAGCCCGATGCCCACCAGGCTGCCCAGGAACATCAGGCTGGCGGCCAGCACGAATCGCCATTGTTCACGCACCAGTCGGGGGAAACCGACCAGGATAAACGCCGAGAGACTGGCCGAGGGCCGGCTGCGATCCCGGTAGAGTTGCTGGTGACCGCGCAGCGCCAGTTGTTGCAGGGTGTCGACCAGCAAACTGCTGTAGCCCCGGGCCTGGGCCAGTGCCAGGTGATGGCAAAGCCGTCGGTAGGTGGCAGGGAAGTCGCTGCTCTGGGGTACGCTGCGGCTGCGCTCCAGTTGGTCGAGTTGCCGGGTCAGGTGCTCCCATTCCCCTTGGTGACGGCTTTCGAACAGGCTTTGCTTCATGTTGGCCCCAGCAGGCCGCGGGCGACGCCATTGAGTTCGGCCGCGGCGTTTGGCACCTGGACGTTCAGTGGCGCGGCCAGGATGGCAGCCAGTTCGTTGACTCGCGCCTGGGACAGTTCTGCCTGGCGTTCGGCGAAGCCCAGCACGGCGCGTTGCTCATTCAGACTGAGGGTGAAAGGCGTGCGTATCGGCGGGGCCATCGGCAAGGCGGGGCGTTTGACCGGCTGTTCGCGATACACCACCAGCGTGCCGGCCGCGAGGTCGCCCAAGCGCTTGAACGCCGGATGCTGCAGGCAACTGATGGCCCCGAAGGTGTAGCCGAAGGGCAGCATGTCGACGAAACGCAGCAGGTTGCGGATCAACGACGCCGACCAGCCGATGGGCCGGCCATCGTCCTGCACCACGCGCAGCCCCATGATCTGCTTGCCGGGAGAGCGCCCCTGGTTGAGCACCTCGAACAGCACCATGTACCACCAACTGACGACAAACAGCAGGATGGACCCAAGGCCCATCCCCAGTTCGCCGAAAAACGCCAGGACCAGGAAGAAAAGCCCCAGGACCAGCCCGCGTATGCCCAGGTCGATGGCGAAGGCGATTGCACGCGGCATCAGTCCCGCCGGGCGCAGCGGCAGGTCGATGCCTTCGGGCGTTTCAACCTGATAGCGCGTGTCCAGGGGCGCGGGCAGCGTCGCGTTCCTTTGCAGTGCTGGTGTCTCGAGCATGGGCAACCTGTGATGGGCCAGACCGAACGTTCAATCTCGGCCCAGATGCTAGCAGTCTTCGTGCGGGCAAACGATAGAGCTGTGTGTGTCATTTCATGGTTTGTAACAGGATTGAGCGCGTGAACGTTGTCTGCATCATTCTGCGCCCCCTCAGTGTTCACGGATCCTTGTGGGAGCGGGCTTGCTCGCGAAGACGGCGGTACATTCAACATCGATGTCGCTGACCCACCGCTTTCGCGAGCAAGCCCGCTCCCACATGGGTTCTCGGGTGTTTACAGATCCAATATCCACCCCCGTGTCGGCATTCAAAAGTTACAGGACTGCTGGTCGCAGGCGGGTTCGAGCGCCTAGACTTCGCCAGTCTTCAGTTCAGGAACAGCCCGTGACTTCCATTTTCTGGTACGACTACGAAACCACCGGCATCAACCCGCGTTGCGACCGGCCCTTGCAGGTGGCGGGTATCCGTACCGATTTCGAACTCAATGAAATCGACGAACCGGTGAACCTGTATTGCCAGCCCAGCGATGACATCCTGCCGCATCCGGCGGCCTGCGCGATTACCGGCATCACCCCGGCGTGCCTGGCCGAAAAAGGCTTGAGCGAAGCCGATTTCATGACCCGTGTCCACGGCCACCTGGCCGCGCCCGGTACCTGTGGCGCCGGCTACAACACCCTGCGCTTCGACGATGAAATGACCCGCTACAGCCTCTATCGGAATTTCTTCGACCCGTACGCGCGGGAATGGCAGGGCGGCAACAGTCGCTGGGATTTGATCGACCTGGTGCGCGCGGCCTATGCGCTGCGCCCGCAAGGCATTGTCTGGCCGCAAGAGGACGGTCGCGTGACCCTCAAGCTCGAGCGCCTGACCGCCGCCAATGGCATCGACCATGGCCAGGCCCATGATGCGTTGTCGGACGTGCGCGCGACCATCGCCCTGGCCCGGCTGATCCGTCAGCAGCAGCCCCGGCTCTACGACTGGCTGTTCCAGTTGCGCAGCAAACAGAAGGTGATGGACCAGATCCGTCTGTTGCAGCCCATGGTGCATATTTCCGGTCGCTTCTCGGCGGCGCGCAACTACATCGGTGTGGTCCTGCCGCTGGCCTGGCACCCGAAAAACCGCAACGCCCTGATCGTCTGCGACCTGCATCTGGACCCCCAGGGCCTGCTGGACGACGATGCCGAAAGCCTGCGCCAGCGTTTGTATACCCGCCGTGAAGAATTGCTCGAAGGTGAGTTGCCGGTGCCGCTCAAGCTTATCCATATCAACAAATGCCCGGTGATCGCGCCATTGTCGGTGCTGCGTGCCGCGGACCAGCAGCGACTGGAACTGGACATGGAGGGCTATCAGCAGCGGGCATTGCGGCTAACTGACGCACAGAAAGTTTGGCAAGATAAACTTCAGGCTATTTATGGGCGCGAGGATTTCACCGCCAGCGAGGATCCCGAACAACAGTTATACGCGGGCTTCCTGGGGGATCGCGATCGACGTTTATGTGAACAAGTGCGCATGGCTGACCCCGCGCAATTGGCTCAAGAACGCTGGCCTTTCGATGATGAGCGTTTGCCAGAACTATTGTTCCGATATCGCGCGCGCAACTTTCCAGACACGTTGAGTCCTGAAGAGCAGGCGCGTTGGAGACTTTTCTGTCAACAACGGCTGTCATCCCCGGAGTGGGGGGCGCCTAATACCTTGGAAAGTTTTGATGCGGCGATGGGAGAGTGGATGGCTCTGTCTACACCCGTGCAGCAAGAAGTACTCAGGGAGTGGCAGGGCTACAGCCAGCAATTGCGCAAACGTTTAAGCCTTGAGCCGTGATGAAGTAAAAAGATGACAGGCATAAAAAACGCCAGCAATCGCTGGCGTTTTTTTGTTCGCTAAGAACGGTGCGAACCGGTGAGGCTTAGCCCAGCAGGGTTGCCCAGCCTTCAACCACGTCACCGCCCCACTTGGCTTTCCACTCTTTCAGAGTCTTGTGGTTGCCACCTTTGGTTTCGATGACTTCGCCGTTGTGCGGGTTCTTGTATTGCTTAACTTTGCGAGCGCGTTTGGTGCCGGTAGTTTTCACGGCGCCACGTGGTGCTTTGCTCGACTTGGCTTCTGGATCCAGCAGGGCAATGATGTCGCGCAGCGACTTGGAGTATTCGCCCATCAGAGTGCGCAGTTTGCCTTCGAATTCAAGCTCGGTTTGCAGTTTGTCGTCTTGGGACAGGTTTTTCAGGCGAGCTTGCAGTTCTTTGATGGCTTCTTCTGTGGCGCGGTATTCATTGATCAAGGACATGTGGACTACCTTATGTAGGACGCGGGTGACAAGGACACAGTGCGGCAATAGTAATCAGACAGTTTCATCAAGTAAACATTTAACCGGTGTTTTATTTAATTAATTAGTGCTGTGCCACAAAAACGCCTGTTGCAGTTAAATGCCGCGACAGAGTCTTCACATCTTTTCACACATATAGCCTGCTTCCCCAGGCCACGCAGATCGCAGCGATAGGCCGTCGCGGAGGGTTTGGCGTGTCATCGATACTGCAGTTTTGCCGCGCAATGGCTAGAATGGCCGCCTTTGCGAAGTTCTGGAGTTTCCCTAATGCGCACTTTTCGTCTGGTGATTGCTTGCCCGGACCGCGTCGGCATCGTTGCTAAAGTCAGTAACTTTCTGGCGTCCCATAACGGCTGGATCACCGAAGCAAGCCATCACTCGGACAATCAAAGTGGTTGGTTTTTCATGCGTCACGAGATTCGTGCCGATTCGCTGCCCTTCGGTATCGAAGCCTTCCGTGAAGCGTTCGCCCCCATCGCCGAAGAGTTCTCGATGGACTGGCGTATCACCGACACCGCGCAGAAAAAACGCGTGGTGCTGATGGCCAGTCGTGAGTCCCACTGCCTGGCCGACCTGTTGCACCGCTGGCACAGCGATGAGCTCGATTGCGACATCGCCTGTGTGATTTCCAACCATGACGACTTGCGCAGCATGGTGGAATGGCACGGCATCCCGTACTACCACGTACCCGTCAACGCGCAAGACAAGCAGCCGGCGTTCGCCGAAGTCTCGCGGCTGGTCAAGCAGCACGATGCCGAGGTGGTGGTGCTGGCCCGCTACATGCAGATCCTGCCGCCGGCCTTGTGCCGCGAATACGCCCATAAAGTCATCAACATCCACCACAGTTTCCTGCCGTCGTTCGTCGGTGCCAAGCCGTACCACCAGGCGTCGATGCGTGGTGTGAAGCTGATTGGCGCCACCTGTCACTACGTGACCGAAGAGCTGGATGCCGGCCCGATCATCGAGCAGGACGTGGTGCGCGTCAGCCACAGCGACAGCATCGAAGACATGGTGCGTTTCGGCCGTGACGTAGAGAAGATGGTGTTGGCCCGGGGCCTGCGTTATCACCTGGAAGACCGGGTGCTGGTGCACGGCAACAAGACCGTGGTGTTCTGACTGCACTGCAAAGGGCCTGGACGAGCGATCGCCAGGCCTTTTTTCTGAAGAGCAATGATGTCCCTGTGGCGAGGGGATTTATCCCCGTTGGGCTGCGAAGCGGCCCCAATCCAGGCAACCCGGTATGCCAGATTGAGCTCGCCGCTTTAGGGTTGCTCCGCAACCCAACGGGGATAAATCCCCTCGCCACAGGAACTCATACAGTTCAAGGGAGACGCTCGCGCCATGACCGATCCATTGGACAAAGCCACCTCCAAGGCGCCGGCGACCCTGGGCGAGGGCTGCCTCAGCCGCTATGACCCAGATGCGTTGGGCCCGGAGGACGGCACTGAGTTTCCTGATGCCGCGCAATTGTGGGAGCAACTGCATCCCCAGGACGAGCCCGAGCAGAAGCCGTGATACGTCAGGCCTGCCTGAGCCTGATCAGTTTCTTGAGCAACGGTCGCCCGACCATCAGGAAGAACACCGGCCCGCCGGCCACCAGATAAAAGTAATAGGTCACCGCCCGCCAGATCAGGATCGCCGCCGCTGCGGTGGATTTGCCCACCATGGGTGCCAGCAGCGCCGCCGACGTCAATTCGGCCGCCCCGGCGCCGCCCGGCAGCAGGCTGAACTGTCCCGCACTCAGGGACAGCATCTGGATCAGGAAACTCCAGGCCCACTGCAAATCCGCCCCCAGTCCCCTCAATGCCAGGTACAACACGCTGTAGCGCAGCGCCCAATGCAGGCAGGTCAGGCCGAAGACCTGGAGCAGTGTCTGTCGCGGCAACTTCAAGGTGTCGGTGAACGCCGCCAGAAAGCTCAGGATCTTGCGGGCCCAGCGTCGACGGGTGACGGCTTTTACGCGCAGGTGGCGCAGCAGTCGAGCACCCAGCAGAATCAATCTGCGGTGATACCGGGCCACCAGCACGCAGCCGAACAACCCGCCAAACAATGAAATCGCGCTTAACGCCAGCATCCATTCCATGCGCTGGCTGAGGTTCTGGAACAGCGCGTAAAACAGAATGCCCACCAAGGCGCAGAGGAAGAACAGCAAGTCGCTCAACTGATCCATGGCAAATACCGCGCTGCCATGGGCCGGGCGCACGCCGTTGCGCGCCAGCAGGGCCATCAGCGTCAGCGGGCCGCCACTGCCACCGGGCGTCGCGCACATGGCGAACTCGGTGGACATCACCACGCCGATGCTTTTCAGCCCGCCGATGCGCCCACGGTGCTCCCCCAGCAGCAGGCGCAAGCGCACGGAGTTCAAGCCCCAGCACAGCACGATCATGCCGAGCATGGCCAGCAGTAGCGACAACGGAAAGCGCTGCACCCGCGACCACATTTCCCCGCCGCCGACCAGCAGCGGCACCAGTAGCGCCGTGAGCAGGGCGGCACCCAGCCAGATCAGCCGTTTCATGCGGCGCTGCTGACCCGCAGCCCCTGGGTCGCCAGCCAGTCGACTTTGGTCATGGGCACACGACCGTCGTTGAGCAGGCGTTCGAGGGTGCGCAGCCAATAGTCCCGGGAAAAGGCATGGCGCATGTCCACCGGGTGCAGGCCCAGGCGAATCACCGGGGCCTGGCGCCAGCGCTGTTCGCGTTGGTCGCTGATGACTTTCGACAGGCCACGGCGCCAGGCGCTGCGAGCACTCCAGACCAGCCCCGGCGCATCGATGGCGGTGAAGTCGGGCAAGCGATAAAGGTGTTGAGTATCGCTGGTGTAGCTCAGCGGCAACTGGCGCAAGGCCTGGCGCGTGCCTTCGCTCATCAGCCAGGCCGGGGCGACGAAACCCTCCAGTGGCCAGTGGTAGCGTGCAAAGGTTTCGATACCGGCGCGCAGGCGGGCGAGAGCGGCGGCCTCGGACAGGTTGTAGAACTCCCCCTCATGGGTATAGACCCGGCGCATGAACCACTCCTTGGGGTGGCGGGCGGCAGGGCCGTCGTCGCAATGGTAGTAGCCATGCAACACCAGTTCGTCGCCGCGCTCGACCCGGCTGTCGAGCAGGCGCCGAAAGCCGGGGTCAGCCTCCAAGGCATTGTTGCGGTGAAAGTCCGGCACCACCAACCAGGTCATCGGCACCTGGCCGAGGGCGTCAACGGCTTCGACGAAGGGCTGGTAGTCGGGCCAGGTTTGCGGTGCCACGTCGTGCAGCACCAGGAGCACGCTAGTGTCCTGTATCACAAATACTGTTCCTTTTTGACGGTGTCTGTTGTCGTCATGCTGCGTTGCCGCTCCTCGCCATAGCGGGCTATGACTCGTCGCGGCGCCTTGCCTGACGACAACAGCCACTCGCCAAAAAAGAAACGTATTTGCGAAACAGGACACTGGGCGAATGATTCATCGACACGGACCTCGCCTCAACCATTGGCCAGCAGTGGCATCTGCCCGCCGAGCACCGCGTAGTAGTGCCCCAGCAAGCTGTTGACCACGGTATCCCAGGCGTAATGCCGCTCCACATGCTGGCGCGCCAGCACGCCACGGCGCTGACAGCCTTCGGCAAACAGTTGTCGCACGGCATTGGCCATGGCCTGTGGATTGTTGGGGGTGCACAGCAGGCCGCAGTCTTCATCGACGACCTCAGTGAAAGCCCCGGCCGCCACCGCCACGACCGGAATACCGCTGGCCATGGCTTCGAGAATCACCAGGCCGAAGGTTTCCTGGTCGCCAGCGTGCAGCAGGGCATCGGCGCTGGCCATGAGCCGGGCGACTTGCGGTGCCGGGCAGAATTCATCGATCACCGTGACGTTGTCCGGCACCACGGCGGGCATCGACGAGCCCACCAACAATAAGTGGTAGCGCTCGCCCAGGCGCTTCATGCACTTGAGCAGCACCGGCAGGTTTTTTTCCTTGGAACCGCGACCGGCGAAAATCAGCAGGCGCGTGTCCTCGGCGATGCCCAGCTCGGCGCGCAGCTCCGGGTCGCGGGCGGCCGGGTTGAAGGTTTGCAGGTCGACGCCCAATGGTTGCACGAAGACGTTCTTGACCCCCAACCCGGTCAGTTTGTCGGCCATGACCTGGCTCGGTGCCAGGACCCGGTCGAAATTGCCGTACAACTTGCTGACATAAGCTTCGATGTTGGGGGTGAACCAGTTGCCCATGCGGTTGCTGACCAGCAGTGGCAGGTCGGAGTGATAGAAACCGATGACGGGGACGTCGAGCTGGCGACGGGCATCCAGCGCGGCCCAGGCCGTGAGGTAGGGATCGCCGACTTCAATCAGATCGGGCTGTAGATCGCGCAGGACATTGCGCCAGGGGGCCAGGCGAAGGGGGAAGCGGTAGCCCTTGCCGAACGGCAGTGCAGGGGCTGGAACCTTGTAGATTCCGTCATGCACGCTCAAATGCGCGCCGGGAATCAGCAGGCTGTGGCGAATACCGGGCCGATCGCCCAGGCGCCGGTGCTTGGCATCCAGATAAGTGCGCACGCCTCCGCTGGCGGGGGCGTAGAACATGGTTATGTCCGCTATATGCACGATGAACGTCCCTCCGGTCAGTGTTCTCCTGTGTTGACCTTTAGTAAGAATAGATGTTCGGTTGGGGTTGTGGTGACGTAGCGGTCATGCAGATTCCTGTGGCGAGGGGATTTATCCCCGCTGGGCCGCGAAGCGGCTCCAAACCATGCAACTCGGTGTGCCAGGATGATGGAGTACGCTGCTTTAGGGCTGCTGCGCAGCCCAGCGGGGATAAATCCCCTCGCCACATAGGTCCGGCCAAATACAGTGTTGACTGTGCATTCAAGCCTTAATGCCCCAGGCATGCTTTTATATAAGCGTGCAAAATGGCGTCATATCGCAAACACCACGGGTGACCACATGCCTGACTCATCGCAACTCATTATCGGCGCCGACCTTAGCGGCCAGCCCATCGCCCAGGCCATGCGCCTGGCGAATCGTCATGGTCTGGTGGCGGGCGCCACCGGTACCGGCAAGACCGTCACCTTGCAGCGCCTGGCCGAAATGTTCAGCGATGCCGGCGTGGCGGTGTTCGCGGCGGACATCAAGGGTGACCTGTGCGGCCTCGGCGCGGCCGGCAACCCCCAAGGCAAGATCGCCGAGCGTATCGCCGGCATGCCTTGGCTCAACCACAAGCCCCAGGCTTATCCGGTGACCTTGTGGGATATCCACGGCCAGTCCGGTCATCCACTGCGCACCACCTTGAGTGAAATGGGTCCGTTGTTGATCGGCAGCCTGCTGGAACTGACGGACAGCCAGCAGTCGGCGCTCTACGCCGCGTTCAAGGTGGCCGACCGCGAAGGCTTGTTACTGCTGGACCTCAAGGACCTGAAAGCGCTGCTCAACCATCTCAAGGACAACCCTGAGTTGCTGGGGGACGACGCGGCGCTGATGACCACGGGCTCCAGCCAGGCGTTGTTGCGACGCTTGTCCACTTTGGAACAGCAGGGTGCGGATGCGTTGTTCGGCGAGCCGGCCTTGCAGCTCGAAGACATCCTGCAACCGGCCAGCGATGGCCGTGGCCGCATCCACTTGCTCGACGCCAGCCGCCTGGTCCACGAAGCGCCGAAGGTCTACGCGACATTCCTGTTGTGGCTGCTGGCCGAGCTGTTCGAGCAGTTGCCTGAGCGCGGTGATGCGGACAAACCGTTGCTGGCGCTGTTCTTCGATGAGGCGCACCTGCTCTTTGCCGGGACGCCCAAGGCCTTGCAGGAGCGCCTGGAGCAAGTGGTGCGGCTGATCCGTTCCAAGGGCGTCGGGGTGTATTTCGTGACCCAGTCGCCGGGCGACTTGCCGGATGACGTGCTGGCGCAGTTGGGCTTGCGCATCCAGCACGGGTTGCGGGCCTTTACGGCCAAGGAGCAGAAATCCCTGCGGGCGGTGGCTGATGGTTTCCGGCCCAACCCGCAATTCGATGCCCTGGCGGTGCTGACCGAACTGGGCATCGGTGAAGCCCTGGTGGGCACCTTGCAGGAAAAAGGCACGCCGGAAGTGGTCCAGCGCGTGCTGGTGGCGCCACCGCAATCGCGCATCGGGCCGCTGAGCGAAGCCGAGCGCGCCAGGTTGATCGCCAGTTCGCCGTTGCAAGGGCGCTATGACAAACCCATTGATCGTGAATCGGCCTATGAAGTGCTGATGGGCCGCAAAGGGCTGGAACCGCAGGCCGAAGAGGCGCCGGGCAAGCCGGCGGCGGAAGAACCGAGCTTCACCGAAAAAGCCGGCGAGTTCCTCGGCACCGCGGCCGGCCAGGCGCTTAAATCGGCGATGCGCCAGGCGGCCAATCAGTTGGGCCGGCAATTGGTGCGTGGGTTGATGGGGTCGTTGCTGGGGGGCAGCAAGCGCCGGTAGTCAGGACCGAGTCGCCCCTTTCGCGAGCAAGCCCGCTCCCACAGTAGATTTTTGCCAGACACAGAATGTGTGTCTGCCGCAAATCCCCTGTGGGAGCGGGCTTGCTCGCGAAGGCGGTCTGGCAGGCGAAAAATAGGCTGGCTGATCTGCCGCCATCGCGAGCAGGCTCGCTCCCACAGTGGGTTTCTGCCAGACACAAAATTTGTGTTCGCCTAGATCCACTGTGGGAGCGAGCCTGCTCGCGATGCAGGCGAAAAATAGGCTGGCTGATCTGCCGCCATCGCGAGCAGGCTCGCTCCCACAGTGGGTTTCTGCCAGACACAAAATTTGTGTTCGCCTAGATCCACTGTGGGAGCGAGCCTGCTCGCGATAGCTAATTAGCGGGCGCCGAAAATCTCAATCCTTGGGCCGCGCATGCGCCGCCAACCGCTCCAGCGCCGCCCGCAGGTTGGGATCGCTGATGCCATCCGCCGTGGCTTGAATGGTCGCGGCGGCGTCGGTGGACAGATCCAGCGTGTGCCCCTTGGCGCCGACCTGGACGGTGGGCGGTTGTACCTTGAACAGGATCCGCGTCAGGTTGGCGAATTCTTCGAACGCCTGGAGTTGGCGCAGCAGGCGTTTTTGCTGGTAGCGCAGGCGTGTGGCCCAGTGGCCGTCGGTGACGATCAGCAGCAGGCTGCCTTCGCGCCAGGACGCCACGTGGCAATGCTCGCGCGCGGCCGGTTGCAATTGGCTGTCGAGCAGGCGTTGCAGGTGACCCAGGCGTTTGGCGTGGCCAAAGATGGCTTTCAGCGGCTTGGCTTCGCGCAGCAGAACGGCGGGCGCCTTGGCTGGAAGAGGGCGAAAGGCCATGAATGAATACCGCAAGTGACAGAGGCGCCATGGTAGCAGAAAGCACCGGATGCGCCTCGACCCTCTCGCCCAGTGGCTTTTAGCTGCACAATCAATGAGTAACTTCTGCGCTTTGTGGGTTGAAGTTCGCGCAAAAGCCCTTATTTTAAGCAAGCCCCGTCACAGCGCTGTGCCAGCATCGTGGAATAACGCCACTTTCCTCTCCATCGTTTCCGGGTAGAATGCTCGTTCGCATGCGGCCATGAGGGCTGCACGGGCGACTCACGGGGCCGCCCTCCATCCCTTTAGTGTGGAAGATCCTGCCGATATGTTTGCGCCTTTGTTAAAGAAACTTTTTGGAAGCAAGAACGAGCGTGAAGTCAAACGCATGCTCAAGACGGTACAGACTGTCAATGCCTTCGAAGAGCAAATGGTGGCCCTTTCGGACGATCAGTTACGCGCCAAGACTGCCGAATTCAAGGACCGCATCGCCAAGGGGGAAACCCTTGACCAACTCCTGCCCGAAGCCTTTGCGGTCGCCCGTGAAGCCGGCAAGCGGGTCATGGGCATGCGCCACTTCGACGTCCAGTTGATCGGCGGCATGACCTTGCACGAAGGCAAGATCGCCGAAATGCGTACCGGTGAGGGCAAGACCCTCGTGGCGACCCTGGGTGTCTACCTCAACGCGCTGTCCGGCAAGGGCGTGCATGTGGTGACGGTCAACGACTACCTGGCCCGCCGCGACGCCAACTGGATGCGCCCGCTCTACGAATTCCTCGGCCTGAGCGTCGGCGTCGTCACGCCGTTCCAGCCGCCGGAAGAGAAGCGCGCCGCCTACGCCGCCGACATCACCTACGGCACCAACAACGAATTCGGTTTCGACTACCTGCGCGACAACATGGCGTTCAGCATGGAAGAAAAATTCCAGCGTGAACTCAACTTTGCCGTGATCGACGAAGTCGACTCCATCCTCATCGACGAAGCCCGTACCCCGCTGATCATTTCCGGTCAGGCCGAGGACAGCTCCAAGCTGTACATCGAGATCAACAAGCTGATCCCGCAGCTCAAGTTGCACGTCGAGGAAGTCGAAGGCGAAGTGACCCAGGCCGGGCACTACACCGTTGACGAGAAGACCCGTCAGGTCGAGCTCAACGAAGCGGGTCACCAGTTTGTCGAGGAAATGCTCACCCGTATTGGTTTGCTGGCCGAAGGCGAGAGCCTGTACTCGGCCCATAACCTGGGCCTTTTGACCCACGTCTATGCCGGCCTGCGTGCCCACAAGCTGTTCCATCGCAACGTTGAATACATCGTGCAGGACGGCCAGGTCGTGCTGGTGGACGAACACACCGGTCGTACCATGCCGGGCCGTCGCCTGTCCGAAGGCCTGCACCAGGCCATCGAAGCCAAGGAAGGCCTGAACATCCAGGCCGAGAGCCAGACCCTGGCCTCCACCACCTTCCAGAACTACTTCCGCCTGTACAACAAGCTGTCCGGCATGACCGGTACCGCGGACACCGAAGCGTTCGAATTCCACCAGATCTACGGCCTGCAAGTGATGGTGATTCCACCGAACAAGCCGCTGGCCCGTAAAGACTATAACGACCTGGTGTTCCTGACCGCCGATGAGAAATACGCGGCGATCATCAACGACATCAAGGAATGCATGGCCCAGGGCCGTCCGATCCTGGTGGGTACCGCCACCATCGAGACCTCCGAGCACATGTCCGCCCTGCTCAACAAGGAAGGCATCGAGCACAAGGTCCTCAACGCCAAGTTCCACGAGAAGGAAGCCGAGATCATCGCCCAGGCCGGTCGCCCGGGTGCGCTGACCATCGCCACCAACATGGCCGGTCGTGGTACCGACATCCTGTTGGGCGGCAACTGGGAAGTGGAAGTCGCCAGCCTGGAAAACCCTACGCCTGAGCAGATCGCGCAGATCAAGGCCGACTGGCAGAAGCGTCACCAGCAGGTACTCGAGTCCGGCGGTTTGCAGGTGATCGCTTCCGAGCGTCACGAATCGCGTCGTATCGACAACCAGTTGCGTGGTCGTGCCGGTCGCCAGGGCGACGCCGGTTCCAGCCGTTTCTACCTGTCCCTGGAAGACAGCCTGATGCGCATCTTCGCCTCTGACCGGGTGAAGAACTTCATGAAGGCCCTGGGCATGCAGCCAGGCGAGGCGATCGAGCACCGCATGGTGACCAACGCCATCGAGAAAGCCCAGCGCAAGGTCGAAGGCCGCAACTTCGATATCCGCAAGCAACTGCTGGAGTTCGACGACGTCAACAACGAACAGCGTAAAGTGATCTATCACATGCGTAACAGTTTGTTGGCCGCCGACAACATTGGCGAAACCATCGCCGATTTCCGCCAGGACGTGCTCAACGCCACTGTCAGCGCCCATATCCCGCCGCAATCGCTGCCGGAACAGTGGGACGTCGCCGGCCTGGAAGCCGCCTTGCAGAGCGACTTCGGCGTGGCATTGCCGATCCAGCAATGGCTCGACGAAGACGATCACCTGTACGAAGAAACCCTGCGCGAGAAACTGCTGGCCGAACTGATCGCTGCCTACAACGAGAAGGAAGACCAGGCGGGCGCCGAGGCGCTGCGCTCCTTCGAGAAGCAGATTGTGTTGCGAGTACTGGACGACCTGTGGAAAGACCACCTGTCGACCATGGACCACCTGCGTCACGGTATCCATTTGCGTGGTTACGCCCAGAAGAACCCGAAGCAGGAGTACAAGCGCGAGTCCTTCACGCTGTTCTCCGAATTGCTCGATTCGATCAAGCGCGACTCGATCCGTGTGCTGTCCCACGTTCAGGTTCGCCGCGAAGACCCGGCCGAAGAAGAAGCTCGCCTGCGCCAGGAAGCCGAAGCCCTGGCTGCACGCATGCAGTTCGAACACGCCGAGGCCCCGGGCCTGGAAGTGGTCGCCGAAGAGGGCGTCGATGTGGATGTCGCCCTGGCGACCGCACCGGTGCGCAACGAGCAGAAGCTGGGCCGTAACGAACTGTGCTATTGCGGTTCGGGCAAGAAATACAAGCATTGCCACGGGCAGATCCAATAATCCCGTTTCAACGCTGAACCACCCGCGCCGCGACAGGCCAGCCCCTGTCGCGGCGTTTTGCCATTTGATTCGCCGTCTCGATGAAGCCGGCGTCGATATACATCTAATTTAGGAGCGCATTCATGGCTGTTGGTCTTGGTCCGTTGCCAACGTTGCACCCGGTTGCCGGTTTTGAACTCGGTATTGCCTCGGCGGGCATCAAGCGCCCCGGGCGCAAGGACGTCGTGGTCATGCGTTGCGCCGAAGGCTCGACGGTGGCTGGCGTGTTCACCCTCAACGCCTTCTGTGCCGCTCCAGTCATCCTGGCCAAGCAACGCGTGCAGGGGCCGGTGCGTTACCTGTTGACCAACACCGGTAACGCCAACGCCGGCACCGGTGCGCCAGGTTTGGCCGCCGCCGAGCGCACCTGCGCCAAGCTGGCGGAACTGACCGGCGTTGACGCCAGCCAGGTGCTGCCGTATTCCACCGGCGTGATCGGCGAACCGCTGCCGGTCGAGAAGATCGAAGGCGCGCTGCAAGCCGCCCTTGATGACCTGTCGGAGAACAACTGGGCTGCGGCCGCCACCGGCATCATGACCACTGATACTTTGCCCAAGGGCGCGAGCCGCCAGTTCGAGCACGATGGCGTGACCATCACCGTCACCGGTATCAGCAAAGGCGCCGGCATGATCCGTCCGAACATGGCGACCATGCTCGGCTACATCGCCACCGATGCCAAAGTCTCGCGCCAGGTGCTGCAAGACCTGATGCTCGACGGTGCCAACAAGTCGTTCAACCGCATCACCATCGACGGTGATACCTCCACCAACGATTGCTGCATGCTGATCGCCACTGGCCAGGCCAACCTGCCGGAGATTACCGAGGCCGCCGGCGCGCTGTTCGCCGCCCTCAAGCAGGCGGTGTTCGAAGTGTGCATGGAAGTGGCCCAGGCTATCGTGCGTGACGGCGAAGGCGCGACCAAGTTCGTGACCGTGCAGGTCAACGGCGGTGGCAATCACCAGGAGTGCCTGGATGTCGGCTACACCGTGGCCCACTCGCCGCTGATCAAGACCGCGCTGTTCGCCTCCGACCCGAACTGGGGCCGCATCCTCGCCGCCGTGGGCCGTGCCGGCGTGCCTGAGCTGGACGTGAGCAAGATCGACGTGTTCCTCGGCGAAGTCTGCATCGCCAGCCAAGGTGCTCGTGCTGCGACCTACACCGAAGCCCAGGGCGCGGCGGTCATGCAACAGGAAGAAATCACCATCCGTATCGAGCTGGGACGGGGTGATTGCAGCGAAACCATCTGGACCACCGACCTGTCCCACGAGTACGTCAAGATCAACGCTGAGTACCGGACTTAAACCGAGTCGTCCCATTCGCGAGCAAGCCCGCTCCCACAGGGGATTTGCTGGGTGACTGAGAAAGTGCTCACACCACCAATCCCCTGTGGGAGCGGGCTTGCTCGCGAAGGCGCCAGTACGGCCTCTACAAAACCACAAGAAAGGAATCCAGACATGAGCCTGCACCTGATCATCGGCGACCAACGCATTTCTTCCTGGTCCCTGCGCGGCGCGCTGGCCCTGGCGCTGACCGGCGCGAAATACACCGAAGAGCTGGTCAGGCTCGACCAGCCCGACACCCGCGAGAAGCTGCTCAAGTATTCGGCCACGGCCAAGGTCCCGTTACTCAAGACCGAGTTCGGCGTGATCGCCGATTCCCTGGCGATTGCCGAATACCTGGCTGAACAGTTTCCCGAGGCCAATCTCTGGCCCAAGGACGTGGCCGCCCGGGCCCTGGCGCGCTCGGCCTGTGCGCAAATGCACAGCGGTTTTTTCGCCCTGCGCAGCCACATGCCCATGGATCTGCTGCACGATGCGCCGTTGTCGCCGATGCCATCTGATGTGCAGGCGGAAATCCAGCGGATGCTGGCGCTGTGGGCCGAATGCCGTGCCGCGGCGACCGAAGCCGGTCCCTACCTGTTTGGCCGCATCAGCCTGGCCGACGCGTTTTTTGCCCCTGTTGCCGTGCGCTTGCGCACTTATCAGGTGAAACTGTCCGAGGTCGATGAGGCCTACGTCGAAACCCTATATCAATGGCCAGCGTTCAAGGCGTGGCAACAGGCTGGCCTGGAGGACACTGCGCGGTGAAACGAGTCCATGTGGCGGCAGCGGTCATCCGCGATGCCGCCGGTAAAATCCTGATCGCCCGACGGGCCGACACCCAGCACCAGGGCGGCCTGTGGGAATTTCCTGGCGGCAAGGTCGAGGCCGACGAGTCCGTCGAAACCGCCCTGGCCCGCGAGCTTCATGAGGAACTGGGTATCGTTGTCGGTGCCGCCCGGCCGTTGATCAAGGTGCGTCACGACTACCCGGACAAACAGGTGTTGCTGGATGTCTGGGAAGTCTCGGCCTTCACTGGCGAGCCCCACGGTGCCGAAGGGCAGCCGTTGGCCTGGGTGACGGCCCGCGACCTGACGAACTATGCGTTTCCGGCGGCCAATCAGCCGATCGTCGCGGCGGCCCGTTTGCCGGGTGAGTACCTGATTACCCCTGAAGGCCTTGAGACGCCGGCCTTGCTGCGGGGTATGCAGAAGGCGATTGCCGGCGGGATCAAGTTGGTCCAACTGCGTGCCCCCGGTGGCTACGACCCGAAATACCGCGATCTGGCGGTGGATGCGGTGGGGTTGTGTGCCGGCAAGGCCCAACTGATGCTCAAGGGGCCGTTCGAATGGCTGGGGGATTTTCCCTCCGCCGGTTGGCACATTACCGCCGCGCAACTGCGCAAGCATGCTGCGGCCGGTCGCCCGTTCGGCAAGGACCGTTGGCTGGCGGCCTCCTGCCATAACACCGAGGAACTCTCCCTGGCGCAGCAGATGGACGTGGACTTCGTCACGCTCTCGCCGGTGCAACCGACCCAGACCCATCCTGACGCACAGCCGTTGGGGTGGGCAGAGGCGGCGCGGTTGATCGAGGGCTTCAACAGGCCGGTCTATCTGTTGGGTGGGGTCGGGCCCGGCGAGCGGCAAAAAGCCTGGGAGACCGGGGCGCAGGGTGTGGCGGGGATTCGGGCGTTTTGGCCTGAGGCTTGATGGTGTGGTGTAACTGCTGGCCTCTTCGCGAGCAAGCCCGCTCCCACAGTAGATTTCTGCCAGGCACAGAATGTGTGCCTGCCGCAGATCCCCTGTGGGAGCGGGCTTGCTCGCGAAGGCGGCCTGACAGGCGATACACCTCTCTGATCAAATCCCAGGCTTGGCCGCCGCCACCCAAAGCACTTCCGCCACCCCTTGCCGCCGGGCAATGACCCGTGCGGCCACGAACAGCAGATCCGACAATCGATTGATATAGGCCAGCCCCGGCCCGGCCAGCGGTTCCACCGCGTTCAGTTGCTGGCAACGGCGCTCGGCGCTGCGGGCCAGGCTGCGGCAGACATGGGCCTGGGCGATCAGCGTCGAACCACCGGGCAGGATGAAGTTTTCCAGGGGCCCCAATTCCTCGTTCCACACGTCGATCGCCGCTTCCAGCCGCTCGATTTCCGCCACGTTCAAGGCCTGGTAGGCCGGCATCGCCAGTTCACCACCGAGGTCGAACAAGCGATGCTGACAAGGCCCCAGCACTTCACTGACTTCCTTTAGCGCCGGGTATCGGGCCGTTTCAGCGGCGAGCCCGGCCAGCAATAAGCCCAGCTGGCTGTTCAGCGTATCCACTTCGCCGATGGCCTCGACCCGTGGGTGGTCCTTTGCCACGCGGCGACCATCGCCCAACCCGGTTTCACCCTTGTCGCCAGTGCGGGTGTAAATCTTCGACAGGCGAAAACCCATGCTCAGCGCTCCAATTGTTTGTGTTCCTGCGGCACCATCGACGTGCCGGCCAGCGGCAGGCGCAAGGTGAAGCAGGTGCCTTGGCCCGGCGCCGACTGCACTTCCATCTGGCCCTTGTGGTTATTGGTGATGATGAAGTACGAGACCGACAACCCAAGGCCTGTGCCTTGGCCGATCTCCTTGGTGGTAAAAAATGGCTCGAAGGTGCGTTTGCGCACGTTCTCGCTCATGCCGATGCCGTTGTCCTCGACCTGGATTTCCGCCCATGGCGGGTTCAACCGCGTGCGCAGGACGATGCGTCCCGGTTCGCTGTCGTCCTGGCGTTGATGGATCGCCTGGGCGGCGTTTTTCAGCAGGTTGAGCAGCACCTGTTCCAGTTCGTTGGCCGTGCCGGGCACCGGGCCCAGGTTCGGATCGAACTGGCGGATGATCGCTTGGCCCTTGAAGTCGAAACCGATCGCCAGGTCGAAGTCGTTACCGGCGATTTCTACCGCCTGGTCGATCAGCGCCGGTAGGTCGCAGGGTGCCATCTGCCGCGTGCTGAGCCGGCTGAAGCTGAGCATATGGGTGACGATTTTTGCCGCTCGGGCGCCGGCTTGCTGGATGCCGTCGAGCAACTGCGGGATCTCCCGACCCTGGAGGTAGCGATTGACCTCCTCCAACGGGATACCCAATTGTTCGGCCTGTTCGAGGTTCTTCGGCAATTCCGGCGACAGGCGTCGGCGGATGTTCTGCACGTTGTGCAGGATGGCGCCCAGGGGGTTGTTGATCTCATGGGCCATGCCCGCCGCGAGGCCGCCGACCGAGAGCATTTTCTCCGATTGCACCATCATTTCTTCCAGCGACAGGCGCTGGGTGATGTCATCGATCCGGATGACCACGCCACGTCCGGCACCGCCCATCAGTGGGTAGAACGTGAGGGCGTAGTGGCGGGCTTCGTCGTCCTTGGTCCAGGTGACGCGTTCGATCTTGGCGACCGTATGTTGCTCGACGGTCTGCTTGAGCTGGGGCAGGTACGGCTTGAGCGGTTCGAAAGCGAGGAAGATCGGCTGGTTCAGCGCCTCGTCCAGCCGTGTTCCGGAGAGGGCGCTGGCTTCCTGGTTCCATTGGGTGACGTAGAGTTGCTCGTCGAGGGCGATCAGCGCCGAGGGCATGGAGTCGATGATGCTGTTGAGGTAATTCTGAAAACCGGTGAGCTTTTTCTCGATCTTGCTGCGCACCTGGACTTCCAGCTCCAGCTTGCGATTGGTATGGCGGGTTTCTTCCGCCAGGCCCTGGGCCTGGTCGTAGGCGGCCTGGGAGTCGTCCCGCGCGCGCTTGAGTTGCTGTTCCCGGGCTTCGATCCGCGACAACATGGTGTTGAACGCCTCGGCCAGGCTGCCGATCTCATCGTGGTTGCCGCGTGCGGCACGCAGGGCATAGTTTTCTTCGCGGGTGACCTGGCGTGACAGCTCTTCAAGCTGATGAATCGGCTGGGTGATCAGGCGCTTGATCTGCTGGGCAATGATCAACCACAGCAACACGCTGAAAATCAGGATGCCGAGGCTGGCGGTCAAGGTGCCGGTGTAGAACGCGGTCGGCAATTCACTGCTGGCCACCAGCAACAGATGGCCAGGCGCCGTGCCGGGACGGGGCAGGGTAATGACCTGGTTGCTGCGAAACTCACCGGCCTGCCAGGCCTGCATGTTGCGGTAATGGTCCGGCAGCTTGAGCTTTTCGCCCTGTTGCAGTTGTGCCAGGCGTTCGCCCTGGCCGTCATACAGCGCCGCCGCCCGCAGCGGTGCGTAGCTGTTGAGCTCATCGAGCAAGCGCTGGGCATTTTGTGGCGATTGCAGGGCGTCGGAGATCAGGCTCGGATTGGCCACCAGTCGGCCAATGGTCTGCAGGGCCTGGGGCGCCATGCTTTCCTGGGAGATGTAGTAGGCGGCGCTGATAAAGGTCAGGTTGGCCACCAGCAGGACAGTGGTCAACAACACCAACAGGGCAGCCAGCAGTTTCTGGCCGACCGGGAGGTTTTCAAGGCGCTGGCGCAATGGCATCAGACTCGTCGCTAAAAAGGAACACGAGGGCCAGCGTAGCCGCTGCTCAGTCGCTGGGCAATGCGAGGTTGTGCAAGTGGGCAATCAGTCGCTGGCGCAGTTGCTCCAGGTGCGGCACGGTCAGCTCGTGGCGTTGGGCGACCTTGCAGGCGTAACCGAGCAAGTAGCTGATTTCGGTGCGGCGCCGATTGGCGACATCCTGGTACATCGAGGAGTAATTGGCGGCCGTGGCCTGGATCACCCGTTCGACTTCCGGCTGCAAGTCTTCGGCAGCCGCAGGCTGGCCGCAACGTTCGAGCAGGTCGGTGAGTTCCACGCACAGGGTCGCCACTTCGCAACGGTGTTCCTGCAAGCCGCCATTCTTGCAGTGGTGCAGTACGGTCAGCGGATTGATTGCACAGTTGAGCGCCAGTTTGCGCCAGAGCCGGGTGAGGATGTCGGCGCTCCATTCGTGGGGAATGCCGGCGGCGCTCAGGTCGTCCAGCCAGAACGGTGCCACCGGGTGCGCGGGGTCGCCCAACCAGGTGTAGCCGTGGCCGGCGAACACCACGCGCCAATCACCGTCGCGGAACGCGCCTTCGGTGCTGGAAGCGCTGATGCAACGGGCCTGGGGCACACAGTTGGCTACTGCGTCCTGGCTGCCGAGGCCGTTCTGCAACAGGATCAGTTCCGATTCGGCGTCCAGGCGATGGGCCACCGAGGCCACGGCCGCTTCCGCGTCGTAGGCTTTGCAGGCCAATAGCAGGCGCCTGATCGGTTCCGGGCTGTCCGCCGTTTCGCCAGGTATCGGGTAGCTCTGCGCCTGTCCCTGTTCCACCAGCGTCAGGCCGCCGGCGCTGCGGTAGGCCTGCAAGCGGGCTTCGTTGCGCAGCACCAGCCGCACCGGCAACCCGGCCCGGGCCAGGCGCGTGGCCCACAACGTGCCGAGACTGCCGGCCCCGAGGACATGCCAGGTAGTGGACATCAGTTTTTTACTCGGATTGGCGCAGGCATCTGAGGGCTCGCAGTGTCGGCAGGAAAAGAGCCGTTATAATGAGCCCGATTTTAACCACAAGCCAAGTGCGCGCCGTTGATACTGGCGCGCCTTTTTATTTGGAGAACACTACATGCCGTCATTCGACGTGGTATCCGAACTGGACAAACACGAAGTCACCAACGCGGTTGAAAACGCCGTCAAGGAACTCGACCGTCGTTATGACCTCAAGGGCAAGGGCAGTTTCGAGTTCAAGGAAAAAGACCTGACCGTGAACCTGACCGCCGAGGCCGATTTCCAGCTCGAGGCGATGATCGAGATCCTCAAGCTGGCGCTGGTCAAGCGCAAGATCGACGTGCAGTGCCTTGAGGTCAAGGACGCCTATGCCTCCGGCAAGCTGATGAAACAGGAAGCCGTGCTCAAGGAAGGCATCGACAAGGAACTGGCGAAGAAGATCGTCGCTCATATCAAGGACGCCAAACTCAAGGTGCAAGCCGCCATCCAGGGCGAGCAAGTGCGGGTCACCGGCAAGAAGCGTGACGACTTGCAGGAAGCCATTGCCGCACTGCGCGGCAAGGAATTCGGCATGCCGCTGCAATTCAACAACTTCCGCGACTGATACTGGGTTGCATTAAATACTGTGGCGAGGGGATTTATCCCCGCTGGGCTGCGCAGCGGCCCCCAAACCAGACAACTCGGTGTGCCAGGAAGATTGAGTTGATTTAGGGCTGCTGCGCAGCCCAGCGGGGATAAATCCCCTCGCCACAAAATGCCGCGTGCAACAGGAATAGGAGAGAAAGATGGATTTGAATGCTGAAGTGGACAACCTGGTCAAGGCTTCCCAGACCTGGATCCCCATGATCATGGAATACGGCAGCCGCGTGCTGCTGGCGGTCATCACCCTGGCCATCGGCTGGTGGTTGATCAACAAAGTGACGCAGAAACTGGGTGCGTTGCTGGCCTTGCGTAACGCCGACCTGGCACTGCAAGGGTTTATCAGTACCCTGGCCAACATCATCCTGAAGATTTTGCTGATCGTCAGCGTCGCTTCGATGATCGGTGTGGAAACCACTTCGTTCGTCGCCGCCATCGGTGCCGCCGGCCTGGCGATTGGCCTGGCCTTGCAAGGCAGCCTGGCGAACTTCGCCGGTGGCGTGCTGATCCTGCTGTTCCGCCCATTCCGCATTGGTGACTGGATCGAAGCCCAGGGTGTGGCCGGTACGGTCGACAGCATCCAGATCTTCCACACCGTGATTCGCACCGGTGACAACAAGACCGTCATCGTGCCAAACGGCAATCTGTCGAACGGCATCATCACCAACACCAACCGCCAGCCGACCCGCAAGGTGGTGTTTGATGTCGGCGTGGATTACCAGGCCAACCTGCAAAAGGCCCGGGAAGTGTTGCTGGCGCTGGCCAAGGATGAGCGCGTGCTGGCTGACCCGGCGCCTGAGGCGGTAATTTCCACCCTGGGCGACAGTTCCATCACGGTGTCGCTGCGCATTTGGGTCAAGACAGCGGATTATTGGAATGTGATGTTCATGCTCAATGAGCAGGCGCGGGATCGCTTGAAGGACGCGGGCATCGATATTCCGTTTCCACAGCGCGTGATTCGGGTTGTTCAGGAAGGGCCAGCGCAATAACGATTGGACTGTAACCTGGCGCTTGAGTCAGGTTATGTTTAGTTAGCTTGCTATTTAACAAGTTGTGTTAAAGCTGACATGCGGTGGATATAAAAAAACCGCTCACCTGGATCAGGTGAGCGGTTTTTGTTTGTTGCGGGTGCAGCTATCGAACTAGCACTGAATTACAAGATGCTCAGTGGGTATTCGACGATCAGGCGAACGTCGTTGTTGTTACCACTTTGACCCAGGTCGCCGTTGGCACGATAAACCGCGCTACGGAAACGGAAGGACAAATCTTTAGCCGGACCTTCCTGCAGGACGTACTTGGCCTCGTAGTTAAGTTCGTGTTCCTTACCTTCAGTACCAGATACGCCAGTGTCGATATTATCACCTGTAACATAGCGGGCCATGAAGCTCAGGCCTGGCACACCATAGGTTGCCATGTTGAGGTTATAGGCCGCTTGCCAGGAGCGCTCGTCCTTGTTGTTAAAGTCGGAGATCTGAATGGAGTTAGCCAGGAAAATCGTGCCGTTGCCATCGACGCCGTAGGAGTAACCGGCGTCGCCGCTGGAGCGCTGGTGAGCGATGGTGAACTTGTGCGCGCCCAAGGTGTAGGCTGCTGCAAGGCTCCAGATTTTGTTATCGACTTCGCCGTTCAGTTCCTGTCCATCACCGCTGGTGCGGTAGCCGTTGAAGTCGAAATTCAAAGACTGGGTGTCTGCAATCGGCAGGGTGTAGTTCAGGTTGATGTACTGCTTCTTGAAATAGTCTTCAACGTCGGAGGCGGCGACGGTGCCCACGAAATTGTCAGTGAATTGATAAGTTGCGCCAGCAATGTTGGCGCTGGTCAGGCCTGCTGCGCCTTTACCGTTGATGCTGTCGCGGCCCATGCCAGTTTGCGAGCTCAGAGCAGTGAAACGACCTGCGCTCAGCTCCAGCCCTTTGATTTCCTTGCTGGTGATCAAAGTACCGGTCGCTACTTCAGGCAGCAAACGGCTGTCATCGGTGGAGAAAACCGGGCTGCCAACGAACTGGTTACCGTACTTCAGTACAGTGTCGGACAGGCGGAATTTAACAGCGCCACCGGCACGCGACTGGGTATCTTCCTGGTTACCTTCGCTATTGTTGGCGAACAGGCCGTTACCGGCGCGGCCCTTGCCGCCGTCCAGTTTTACAGCACCGCCAGCAAATGCGTCGACACCGACACCGACGGTGCCTTGAGTGAAGCCCGATTGGTAAGTGAGCAGCTCGCTAAGACCTGTCTCCTGACGATAGCCATTTATTTTGGCGGTATTGCTGGTGGTGTTGGTGCCATTGGCTCTACGAGCGTTACCGTAACCGCTTTTAAAGTCACGGTTCATGTATTCCATACGGGTTTTGGCGACCAGGCTCTGATCTTCAAAAAAGCCCTTGGATTCTTCCTGGGAAGAGGCCATTGCGAACTGCGAGGTACTGGCCGATACAGCCAGTGCGATCATGCTCCACTTCATCACGCGCATCGTGATTTGCTCCTTTGGTTTTTAGAAGAGTACTGCCGTCCCACCTGTTTTTTTATCTGGGCGGCTCTTTCTTTTTGTGTCGGCGCAAACTTATATCACGTCGACATTCTTTGGCGATACTTGCCCATTCAACCTTTCAGCTTCTTTACGACCGTGTCGCCAATGGCTCGATCCATGTCGCATTTCAGCTGTTCCGACGCAACCGTATTCACAACTTTAATGTTGTTTTTTCTTTTCCGGCATCGGTGTAAAGAGTCCGTCATTACCGCGCTTGAAGCTCCTGTGGGCAGCCTTGCCACTTTAATTTGTATGTCGGCAGGTTCTCGCTTCCGGCGAGACCTTTGGACAGTGCGAGTATGCTTGCAACAAGCATGCTCAAACCCGAATTTTGTTTACATTTTTTTCACATTTGACCGGTTGACGCCGTGAAACCTCATGAAACCGGGCTCCAAAGGCCTTGTTTTAAATAGGGTTGACTCGTGTACCGCTCTCGTGATTAACGCCCGTAAACGTGGCGAGACCACCAAAAACGTTACCGGTTCACCCTACCCAGTGAGTAAATCACGGATGCTCTGTGCACTGAGCGTAGACGCACTGTGCTGTTTTGGTGCAGAAAATTTTCCGATTGTACGAAAATCTTACAACGTCGAAGCCTTGCCTGGGCCCCTGGCACGGTCCTGTCAGGACGGTGTGGTGCCGCCTGCGCTGTGTTGGTGCGTCAGCTTGCACAGGTTGATGCTGTGTGTTGAAAAAAACTTCGCAGGACGAGCATCAGGACGGTACGCCGTGATCGATTCGGCGTTCGCGGGTATGCTGCGCACCTGAGTCCGATGCAGGCCTGCGGGCCGCCAAACCGGGCAGAACCGATAACGAGCGAGGAGTACGCGCGGTGTTTGCTTTAGATCCACGACTGCAACAAGACACATTGCCCATCGGCGATTTCCCGCTGTGCCGGTTGCTCTTGTCCAACGATTCGAATTATCCGTGGTTCATCCTCGTGCCGCGGCGGGAAGATATCAGCGAATTATTTCAATTGGATGACGATGATCAACAGCAACTGTGGAAAGAAACCACGGCGCTGGCCGAAACCCTCAAGGATTCGTTCGATGCCGACAAGATGAACGTTGCAACCTTAGGTAACGTTGTCAGTCAACTGCACATGCACGTCATCGTGCGCAAACGGGATGACGCCGCCTGGCCTGCGCCTGTCTGGGGCAAGCACCCGGCCCAGCCTTATAATGCAGGGCAGGTCACGGCTATTCGTGAACGGTTGCGAGTGGCCTTGACCGATGATTTCAAGTTTCTGGAGGGCTGAACCATGAACCTTGAAGACCGTGTAACCGATCTGGAAAGCCGCTTGGCGTTTCAGGATGACACCATCCAGGCGTTGAACGATGTGCTGGTCGAGCAGCAGCGGGTCGTCGAGCGTCTGCAGCTGCAGATGGCGGCGTTGCTCAAGCGCCAGGAAGAGATGGTCGGGCAGTTCGAGTCGTTCGAAGAAGAGGCGCCGCCGCCTCACTACTGACTTGCCCGATTCCCGATTGACGGGCAATAAAAAACCGCGAGCAGCCAGGCTGCATCGCGGTTTTTTTACGCTTGGATCAGCGGCGCGGCAGCGCGGCGATCACATCTTCGGCCTGCAGGCCCTTGTCGCGGTTCATTACGGAGAACTCCACGCGCTGGCCTTCCACCAGGACGCGATGGCCTTCGCCACGAATGGCCCGGAAATGCACGAAAATATCATCGCCGGAGTCGCGGGAGATGAAGCCGAACCCTTTGGACGTGTTGAACCACTTCACCGTGCCGGTATCGCGGTTGGACATGTCGTAGTTCTGCGCAGCGGCGGCCGGCGACGACTTCTTGTAGAAGCTGACGGCCAGGTGCAGTGCCACGGCGAGCAGTGCTGCGCCCAGGCTGAACAGAATGGCCGGTTGACCGCCGATTTCCGGCATAGGCGCCAGCAGGGCCAGGGTTTGCAGGGCAACGGCCAGCACCAGCAGGGCGCTGACCAGGTTTTGCAGTTGGTGACGTGGACCTTTGTTCCAGTAAGGGATGACGGGTGCAAGGGTCAGGTTGAGCAGGCCGAAAAAGGCCAGGTACAGTGCATCGGGGTGTTGCAGGTAAGGTGTGGCTTCGGAACCCAGGCTAGGGATGAAGGACAGCAGCAGGGCAGCTGCGCCCATTAGCAAGTGGACGATTTTCAACATTTTGATTGGCTCACGGTTAAGACAGATCACAAGGAAGAGCGGGTCGGGGACGGTTCGCTTCGAAACAATGAGAGGCGTTGGACACGTACCCGAATCAGCCTATGCGTTACGCCCGGAAAAATAGGCGTAGCGACACACTGCCTATTTAACAGCAAAGCCCCGGCCTTCTCAAACGCGTTACGGGCGCGTACCGCGCTGTTCGTCGGCCAGAAAAGCCCCGCCGGTGCTTACTCGGTGTATGCGCGCCTGTCTTCTATTAAGGAAGAGGAAGGTGTGCCGGGTGCCGAAGACATGATCCGGCAAGTGATGACGTGGCGTGGGCCACATTCCCAGCGTGCGGCGTGTAGGACGGCGTAATTCGTCGCCTGCCTACTGTTGGCTTGTCCTACGTCCACGGTCATAAAGTCGTCTGGAACTGGCGATGCCGTTGAGCTTCCATAGAGCCACAGATGGAGTGTTCCAACTGAGAGATTCGTATGGCAAAGGAGTGTCAACGGTATGATTCAAGGAAAAGAACCGGGGGAGGGGGTGCATGGGCGCTTTCAGTCCATCCGCGTCGATCCGTTCGTCAGGGGGTTCGACATGCAGCTGGCGCGTCCCCTGGCCCGATCCATTCGTCTGAACGGGTTCGCCACCTGCCTGCGGCTGGAGCAGGTCTATTGGGATATCCTCGGTGACATGGCCCAGCTCAACAGCTGCTCCATCAGTACGTTGCTGTCCCATGTCGACAGGGAGGTGCACCTGCGCCATGGCGGGGTGCGCAATTTCAGCGCACTGGTGCGTGTGGTTTGCGTGGTGCACAGTTTGAAGGAAGCCGGGATGGATCATGGTGGGGCGTAGGAGCTGCCGAAGGCTGCGATCTTTTGATCTTGATCTTGATTTCTCGCTTGCGACTCAAGTCTCTGGGGCAAGATCGCAGCCTCGTTGCACTCGTCAGCTCCTACGCGCGGTCTTACGGCTGCACAGGCCGCATTTAATGGATATAATCTCGCTCTTTGCCGCAAAGCCCAGCCTTTGCGCGAGTAACCTGATCGCCGAGACAACCCCATGCCGATGTACGACTATCAATGTGCTTCCTGTGGTCATCAGATGGAAGCCATTCAAAAGATCAGCGCGGCACCGCTGGTCGACTGCCCTGCCTGCCAGGCGCCGGAACTGAAAAAGATGCTGTCCATGCCTGGTTTCCGCCTCGGCGGCACAGGCTGGTATGAAACCGACTTCAAGACCGGCGCCAAGAAGAATCTGGCCGGTGGCGACAAAGCTGATTGAGTTGAACACGCGCGAGTGCTTGCACGGGCAGGTCCTCCAACCGAATTTCGAATTACGAGAAGTGAAACCACTACCATGATGCGCAGCCATTATTGCGGCCAACTGAACGAAAGCCTGGAAGGTCAGGAAGTTACTCTTTGCGGATGGGTCCATCGTCGCCGTGACCATGGCGGGGTGATTTTCCTCGATATCCGTGATCGTGAAGGCCTGGCCCAGGTGGTGTTCGATCCGGACCGCGCTGAAACCTTCGCCGCCGCCGACCGCGTGCGCAGCGAATATGTGGTCAAGGTCACCGGCAAGGTGCGTCTGCGCCCGGCTGGCGCCGGCAACGCCAACATGGCGTCTGGCATGATCGAAGTGCTGGGCTACGAGCTGGAAGTGCTCAACGAATCGGAAACCCCGCCGTTCCCACTCAACGAATACTCCGACGTGGGCGAAGAAACCCGCCTGCGCTACCGCTTCATCGACCTGCGTCGCCCGGAAATGGCCGAGAAGCTGCGCCTGCGTTCGCGCATGACCACCAGCATCCGTCGTTACCTGGACGAGAACGGCTTCCTCGACGTCGAGACGCCGATCCTGACCCGCGCCACGCCGGAAGGCGCTCGCGACTACCTGGTGCCGAGCCGTACCCACCCCGGCAGCTTCTTCGCCTTGCCGCAATCGCCACAGCTGTTCAAGCAACTGCTGATGGTCGCCGGGTTCGATCGCTACTACCAGATCGCCAAGTGCTTCCGTGACGAAGACCTGCGTGCCGACCGTCAGCCTGAGTTCACTCAGATCGACATCGAGACCAGTTTCCTCGACGAAAAAGACATCATGGGCCTGACCGAAGGCATGATCCGCAACCTGTTCAAGGAAGTGCTGGGTCTGGAATTCGGCGAGTTCCCGCACATGACCTTCGAAGAGGCCATGCGCCGCTACGGTTCCGACAAGCCGGACCTGCGTAACCCGCTGGAGCTGGTGGACGTGGCCGACCAGCTCAAGGAAGTGGATTTCAAGGTGTTCAGCGGCCCGGCCAACGACCCGAAATGCCGTATCGCGGCCCTGCGCGTTCCTGGCGGAGCCAGCATGCCGCGCAAGCAGATCGACGACTACACCAAGTTCGTCGGTATCTACGGTGCCAAGGGCCTGGCCTACATCAAGGTCAACGAGCGCGCCGCGGGTGTTGATGGCCTGCAATCGCCGATCGTGAAAAACATCCCTGAAGCCAACCTCAATGTGATCCTCGATCGCGTGGGCGCGGTTGACGGCGACATCGTGTTCTTCGGCGCCGACAAGGCCAAGATCGTCAGCGAAGCCCTGGGCGCGCTGCGCATCAAGCTGGGTCACGACCTGAAGCTGCTGACTTGCGAATGGGCGCCAATGTGGGTCGTTGACTTCCCGATGTTCGAAGAAAACGACGACGGCAGCTTCTCCGCGCTGCACCACCCGTTCACTGCGCCGAAGTGCTCGCCGCAAGAGTTGGAGGCCAACCCGGCCACCGCTCTGTCGCGCGCTTACGACATGGTCCTGAACGGCACCGAATTGGGTGGCGGTTCGATCCGTATCCATCGCAAGGAAATGCAACAGGCCGTGTTCCGCCTGCTGGGCATCAACGAAGCCGAGCAGGAAGAGAAGTTCGGCTTCCTGCTCGACGCCCTGAAGTACGGTGCGCCGCCCCACGGTGGCCTGGCCTTCGGCCTGGACCGCCTGGTGATGCTGATGACCGGCGCCCAGTCGATCCGTGAAGTGATCGCGTTCCCGAAAACCCAGAGCGCGGCCGATGTCATGACCCAGGCGCCGGGTGTGGTGGATGCCAAGGCATTGCGCGAGTTGCACATTCGTCTGCGTGAACAGCCAAAGGCTGAGTAAGGCTGGCACCTGAGAGGGCGCATCTTCGGATGCGCCTTTTCATTGGGGTCGATATTTCTGATTGCCGGCCACTGCGCACGCGCAGGGCGGGCAATGTTCCAAAGAGAAACGGAGCGAGTTATGGCAGGTCATTCCAAGTGGGCGAACATCAAGCACCGCAAAGAACGTCAGGATGCCAAGAGAGGCAAAATCTTCACCAAGTGGATCCGTGAGCTGACGGTCGCGGCCCGCCAGGGCGGCGGCGATCCGGGTTCCAACCCGCGCTTGCGCCTGGCCCTGGACAAGGCGCTGGGTGCCAACATGAGCCGCGACATCATCGACCGGGCTATCGCCCGTGGCGCCGGTGCGACCGAGGCTGACAACGTTGAAGAGCTGACCTACGAAGGTTACGGCCCGGGCGGTGTGGCGGTGATGGTCGAATGCATGACCGACAACCGCAACCGCACTGCGGCAGCCGTGCGTCACGCGTTCAGCAAATGCGGTGGCAACCTGGGCACCGACGGCTCCGTGGCCTATCTGTTCGAGCGCAAGGGGCAGATCAGTTTCGCGCCGGGTCTCGATGAAGATGCCCTGACGGAAGCCGCCCTGGAGGCCGACGCCGATGACGTGGTCAGCCACGAAGACGGCTCGTTCGACGTGTTCACTTCGTTCGCCAGCTTCTATGCCGTGCGTAACGCCCTGGAGGCGGCCGGTTTCAAACCCGCCGACGCAGAGATCGTCATGCAGCCGACCACCAGTGCCGAACTGGACCTGGAAGGTGCCGAGAAGGTGCTCAAGCTGATCGACATGCTTGAAGACCTGGACGATGTGCAGAACGTCTACTCCAACGCCGACATTCCGGAGTCGGTGGCTGAACAGCTGGGTTAATGATCTTCTATTGAGGCGCATGATTATCAGGGTGGGAGCGGGGTTGCTCGCGAATGCAGTGCATCAGTCGACATCGATGTCGAATGTGACGACCTCTTCGCGAGCAAGCCCGCTCCCACAAGTTCAGGTAACCCCCTTCAAACCGCAGGCGCTATGACTTTAATCCTTGGTATCGACCCTGGTTCGCGCATCACCGGCTACGGTGTGGTTCGCGATACCGGGCGCGGCTGCGTGTACGTCGCGTCTGGTTGCATCCGCACTGGCGCGGGTGAGCTGCCTGAGCGCTTGCAGATCGTTTATCGCGGCGTTCGCGAAGTCATCCAGACCTACGGGCCGGTGACCATGGGTATCGAAAGGGTCTTCATGGCGCGCAACGCCGATTCGGCCCTGAAGCTGGGGCAGGCCCGGGGTGCGGCCATCGTGGCTGGCGCCGAGGAAAACCTGGAGATCGCCGAGTACACCGCGACCCAGGTCAAGCAGGCGGTCGTCGGCACAGGGGCGGCGAACAAGGAGCAGGTGCAAATGATGGTGATGCACCTGTTGAAACTGGTCAGCAAGCCGCAGATCGATGCCTCCGACGCCTTGGCCATCGCCATTTGCCATGCCCACACCCGTTCCAGCCTGTTGCCTCATGGCCTGGGGACCGCACGCAGTCGTGGCGGGCGCCTGCGTCTCTGATAGCATCAGCGCAATCTTTCGTGAGCCCGAGCATCTTGCGCCTGTGTCGTCGGCCTTTATGCCCGGGCTGTTACTCGCCAGCCAGCAGGTTGGCCAACACCCAAGGATCTGAAACGTGATTGGACGCTTGCGCGGCACCCTGGCTGAAAAACAGCCGCCGCACCTGATTCTGGATGTAAACGGCCTGGGCTATGAGCTGGAAGTGCCCATGACCACGCTGTATCGCTTGCCGTCGGTCGGCGAGCCGCTGACCCTGCACACCCATTTGGTCGTGCGCGAGGATGCGCAGTTACTCTATGGCTTCGTCGGCAAGCGCGAGCGGGACTTCTTCCGCGAACTGATCCGTCTCAATGGCGTCGGCCCGAAACTGGCCCTGGCCTTGATGTCGAGCCTGGAGGTCGATGAGTTGGTGCGTTGTGTGCAGTCCCAGGACACCTCGGCCCTGACCAAGGTGCCGGGTGTGGGCAAGAAAACCGCCGAGCGCCTGCTGGTCGAACTCAAGGATCGCTTCAAGGCCTGGGAGGCGGTGCCGGCGATGTTCGCCTTAGTGCCGAATCAACCGAACCAGCCGGACGCGCCTGTGCCTGCGGTCAGCGCCGAAAACGATGCGGTCACCGCGCTGATCTCCCTGGGCTACAAACCGCAGGAAGCCAGCAAGGCGATTTCCGCCATCAAGGAAAAAGGCCTGAGTACTGAAGATTTGATTCGCCGTGCCCTGAAGGGAATGATTTAAGTGATTGAAGCTGACCGCCTGATCGCCGCCACGGGCGCGCCCCGTGACCGCGAGGAAATCCAGGACCGCGCGATTCGTCCTGTCAGCCTGGCCGACTACATCGGTCAACCGACCGTGCGTGAGCAGATGGAGCTGTTCATCCAGGCCGCCCGTGGGCGCAGCGAGTCGCTGGACCACACCTTGATCTTCGGCCCGCCGGGCCTGGGCAAGACCACCCTGGCCAACATTATTGCCCAGGAAATGGGCGTCTCGATCAAGAGCACGTCGGGGCCGGTCCTCGAGCGACCGGGCGACCTGGCGGCGCTGCTGACCAACCTTGAGCCCCATGACGTGCTGTTCATCGACGAAATCCATCGGTTGTCGCCGATCGTCGAGGAAGTGCTGTACCCGGCCATGGAAGATTTCCAGCTCGACATCATGATCGGCGAAGGGCCGGCGGCACGCTCCATCAAGCTCGACCTGCCGCCCTTCACCCTGGTGGGCGCCACCACCCGCGCTGGCATGCTGACCAACCCGTTGCGGGACCGTTTCGGTATCGTCCAGCGCCTGGAGTTCTACAACAACGCCGACCTGGCGACGATTGTCAGTCGTTCGGCGGGCATCCTCGGGTTGCCGCTGGACCCGGACGGTGCGTATGAGATCGCCCGGCGTGCCCGGGGCACGCCGCGGATCGCCAACCGCCTGCTGCGCCGGGTCCGGGATTTTGCCGAAGTCCGGGCCAAGGGCCACATCACCAAGCCGATTGCCGACCTGGCGTTGAACCTGCTGGACATCGACGAGCGTGGCTTCGACCACCAGGACCGGCGCCTGCTGCTGACCATGATCGAGAAGTTCGACGGTGGCCCGGTGGGCGTGGACAGCCTGGCCGCGGCCATCAGCGAAGAGCGCCACACCATTGAAGATGTGCTGGAACCGTACCTGATCCAGCAGGGCTACATCATGCGTACCCCTCGCGGGCGCGTGGTGACCCGCCATGCTTATCTGCATTTTGGCTTAAACATCCCGACACGAATGGGTGAGATGCCAGTGGTAGACGAATTCCTCGATGCCGTGGACGATTGAACGCGCTCGGTACGCCGACTTTTTTCCAGTTCGTGCTGTCCCAGACGACGCCTGGAGCGTCAATGCGTTCGAGAATGAAAAAACAGTTGCCTGGCCGATTGGCAACCTGAGGAGTAAGCACTAGAGTATGCGCGCGCAAAACGGGCTGGAGTCGTTCGCACATCGCTGTCGCGTTTATTACGAGGACACCGATGCTGGCGGCATCGTCTACTACGTCAATTACCTCAAGTTTATGGAACGGGCTCGAACCGAACGGCTGCGGGAACTGGGTTTTGCCCAATCCGCGCTGGCAGGGGAGGACCTGTTATTCGTCGTGCATTCCAGCGAAGCGCGCTACCACGCGCCGGCGCGACTGGACGACGAACTGGTGGTAAGTGCCGATGTCATCGAATTGAACCGTGTCAGCCTGCGCTTCAAGCAGCAGGTCAGGCGGGCTACGGATAACGTGCTGCTCTGTGAAGGGCAGTTTTTGGTGGCCTGTGTGCGCACCCATAGTTTGAAACCCCGGGCCATTCCCGAAGCTCTACGTGCGGCCTTTGCCGGCGTGAGCGGCGCGGGTACACACTCAGAGCAGGAGATAAAGCGTGGAAGCTAACGTCGTCGACCATTCCTCCATGTGGAGCCTGGTCAGCAATGCCAGCGTCGTGGTGCAACTGGTAATGCTGACCCTGGTAGCCGCATCGGTGACCTCATGGATCATGATTTTTCAGCGCAGCAACATGCTGCGCGCCGGTCGCCGTGCCCTGGAGAGCTTCGAGGAGCGCTTCTGGTCCGGCATCGACCTGTCCAAGCTCTATCGCCAGGCCGGCAGCAACCCGGACCCGGATTCGGGCGTCGAGCAGATCTTCCGTGCCGGCTTCAAGGAATTCTCCCGCCTGCGCCAGCAGCCGGGCGTCGACCCTGAAGCGGTGATGGAAGGTGTGGCCCGTGCCATGCGCGTCGCCATTTCCCGCGAGGAAGAGAAACTCGAGCAGGGCCTGTCGTTCCTGGCCACCGTCGGTTCGGTCAGCCCGTACATCGGTCTGTTCGGTACCGTGTGGGGGATCATGAACTCCTTCCGTGGCCTGGCTTCTGCCCAGCAAGCAACCCTGGCCACCGTGGCCCCGGGCATCGCCGAGGCACTGATCGCCACCGCCATCGGTCTGTTCGCGGCCATCCCGGCCGTTATCGCCTACAACCGCTTCGCCGCCCGCAGCGAAATGCTGACCGGCCGTTACTACACCTTCGCCGATGAATTCCAGGCGATCCTGCACCGTAAAGTGCACACCAGCGAAGAATAAGCAGGTATTTCCCAATGGCTTTAATCGCTCGAGCCCGAAAAAAGCGCAAGCCGGTTGCCGAGATGAACGTGGTGCCCTACATCGACGTGATGTTGGTGCTGCTGGTCATCTTCATGGTGACCGCGCCGATGCTCAATCAGGGCGTGAAGGTCGATCTGCCCAAGGTTTCCAGCGAAGCCTTGCCGCAGGACAACAACACCCAGGTACTGACCATTTCGATCAAGGCTGACAAGACCTACTACTGGAACCTTGGCAGTGAAGTGGACACCGAGAAGCAGCAGGACCGGGCCATGACCTTGCCGCAGATGACCGATGCGGTGACCAAGATCATTCGTGTCGGCAACGATGCCGGCAAGCGCACGCAGGTCTTCATTCGCGGCGACAAGACCGTCGACTACGGTGCCGTGATGGGCGCCATGGGCGGCCTGCAGAAAGCCGGGGTCGGTAATGTTGGCTTGATCACCGAGGCCCCCTGATGCAGCAACAGCGAGAGCCGTCCGCCTCGGAAAGCTACTTCTGGCCCAGTGTCCTGGCCATCGGCTTGCATGTGCTGGTGTTCGGCATGCTGTTCGTCAGTTTTGCCATGACCCCGGAGCTGCCGCCGGCCAAGCCGATCGTGCAGGCGACCTTGTACCAGCTCAAGTCGAAAAGCCAGGCCACCACGCAGACCAACCAGAAGCTTGCCGGTGAGGCGAAGAAATCCGCCGCGCGCCAGACCGAAGTCGAGCAGATGGAACAGAAGAAGGTCGAGCAGGAAGCGATAAAGGCAGCGGAACAAAAGAAAGAGGAATCGGCTCAAAAGGCCGAGGAAGCCAAGAAGGCCGATGAGGCGAAGAAAGCGGACGAGGCAAAAAAGGCTGATGAAGCCAAGAAAGCCGACGAAGCGAAGAAAACCGCCGAGGCCAAAAAGGCAGAAGAGAAACAATTGGCTGATATAGCCAAGAAGAAATCCGAAGAAGAAGCCAAGAAAGCCGCTGAAGAAGAGGCCAAGAAAGCGGCCGCTGAAGAAGCGAAGAAAAAGATCGTCGAGGACGCGAAGAAAAAAGCAGCCGAAGACGCCAAGAAGAAAGCTGAAGCTGACGAGGCGAAAAAGAAAGTCGCCGAAGACGCGAAGAAGAAAGCCGCCGCCGACGCCGCCAAGAAAAAGGCCCAGGACGCAGCGCGTAAATCCGCCGAAGACAAAAAGGCCCAGGCCTTGGCAGATTTGCTTTCCGACACGCCGGAGCGCCAGCAGGCCTTGGCCGATGAGCAGGGCGATGAAGTCGCCGGCAGCTACGATGATCTGATTCGTGCCCGAGCGGCAGAAGGCTGGGCTCGTCCACCTTCGGCGCGTAAAGGCATGACGGTAGTATTGCAAATCGGCATGTTGCCCGACGGTACGGTTACCTCGGTCAGCGTCGCCAAGTCCAGTGGTGACGGCCCGTTCGACGCTTCGGCGGTCGCAGCGGTCAAGAACATTGGGCGATTGACGGAAATGCAAGGAATGAAACCGAGCGACTTTGCTCCCTATCGTTCATTCAAGATGACATTCACACCTGAGGATCTAGCCTTGTGAGAAACCTTCTTCGATCAATGCTGGTCGTTATCTGCTGCCTGGCAGGGATAGCGGTAGCAGAGGAAAAGAACATTCTGGTCACCAGCGGCAGCGACCGGGCGACCCCGATCGCCGTCGTACCGTTCGGCTGGCAGGGCGGTAACGTCCTGCCGGACGACATGGCGGAAATCATCGGCAACGACCTGCGCAACTCGGGTTACTACGCGCCGATTCCGAAGCAGAACATGATCAGCCTGCCGACCCAGGTCAGCGAAGTCATCTACCGCGACTGGAAGGCCCTGGGCGCCCAGTACATCATGGTCGGCAGCATCGTTCCGGCTGGCGGTCGCCTGCAGGTGCAGTACGCCCTGTTCAACGTCGCCACCGAGCAGCAAGTGCTGACCGGCAGCGTGTCGGGCAGTGTCGATCAGCTGCGCGACATGTCGCACTACATCGCCGACCAGTCGTTCGAGAAACTTACCGGCATCAAGGGCGCGTTCTCTACCCGCATGCTCTACGTGACGGCCGAGCGTTTCTCCGAGAACAACACCCGCTACACCCTGCAGCGTTCCGACTATGACGGCGCGCGTGCGGTGACCTTGCTGCAATCGCGCGAGCCGATCCTGTCGCCGCGCTTCGCCCCCGATGGCAAGCGCATCGCCTATGTCTCGTTCGAGCAGAAGCGTCCGCGCATTTTCGTGCAGCACATCGACACCGGTCGTCGTGAGCAGATCACCAACTTCGAAGGCCTGAACGGCGCGCCAGCCTGGTCGCCGGACGGTTCGCGCCTGGCGTTCGTACTGTCCAAGGACGGTAACCCGGACATTTATGTGATGAACCTGGCTTCGCGTTCGATCTCCCGCGTCACCAATGGCCCGGGCATCAACACCGAACCGTTCTGGGGCAAGGATGGCTCGACCATCTACTTCACCTCCGACCGTGGCGGCAAGCCACAGATCTACAAGACCGGTGCCGGTGGTGGCGGTGCCGAGCGCGTGACGTTCGTCGGTAACTACAACGCCAACCCTAAACTGTCGGCAGATGAAAAGACCCTGGTGATGATCCATCGCCAGGATGGTTTCACTAATTTCAAGGTGGCGGCCCAGGATTTGCAGCGCGGTAGCGTAAAAATCCTCACTGATAGCACTCTGGACGAGTCACCCACTGTTGCGCCCAACGGCACCATGGTAATCTACGCCACCCGCCAGCAGGGCCGGGGAGTCTTGATGCTCGTGTCCATTAACGGACGCGTGAGGCTCCCGCTTCCTACCGCTCAAGGCGAAGTCAGAGAACCGTCCTGGTCCCCTTACCTGAACTGACGCGGCGCTATACGTTTTACTTAACACACTGGGGTTCATTAGGAGTTTCACGATGGAAATGCTGAAGTTTGGTAAATTTGCTGCGCTGGCTCTGGCCATGGCTGTAGCTGTAGGTTGCTCGTCCAAAGGCGGCGACAATGCCGGTGAAGGCGCTGTTGATCCAAACGCTGGTTACGGCGCTAACACCGGTGCAGTTGACGGCTCCCTGAGCGAAGAAGCTGCTCTGCGCGCAATCACCACCTTCTACTTCGAATACGACAGCTCGGACCTGAAGCCAGAAGCCATGCGCGCTCTGGACGTTCACGCCAAAGACCTGAAGTCGAACGGCGCTCGCGTTGTTCTGGAAGGCAACACCGACGAACGTGGTACTCGTGAGTACAACATGGCACTGGGCGAGCGTCGTGCGAAAGCCGTTCAACGCTACCTGGTACTGCAAGGTGTTTCCCCAGCTCAGCTGGAACTGGTTTCCTACGGCGAAGAGCGTCCAGTTGCTACCGGCAACGACGAGCAGTCCTGGGCTCAAAACCGTCGCGTCGAACTGCGTAAGTAATTCGTCATGCGAACGTGCCGTCGTGCTGTAACTGTTCTGGCTCTCAGCCTCGCGCCGCTTGCGGCGTGGGCTGCGGTTCCTGTGGTCGATAACGATTCCGGCTATAACAATAGCGGGAGCAGCTATCCGCCTGCAGGTTACGGTACGAACGGCGCCTATGCCGGGGGAGGGGTTTCGGCCCCTGTCTCGGCACAGGGCGAGCTGTTCAACCAGCTCCAGCAAATGCAGGATCAGCTTTCGCGCCAGCAAGGCGTGATCGAAGTTCTGCAGAATGATATTTCGCGCATGAAGCAGGAAAACCTGGAGCGATACCAGGATCTTGATCGGCGCATAGGATCCGGCGTTGCACCTGCCGCGACTCCCGAGAATTCTCCAGCCGGTGGCGACTTGAACGCCCCCGGTGCAGCCGCAGGCGCGGGGGCAGCCGCTCCCGCAGCACCTGCCGCCGGTGGCGAGCCGGCTGATCCGGCGAAGGAAAAGCTCTATTACGATGCTGCCTTCGACCTGATCAAGGCCAAGGATTTCGACAAGGCCAGCCAGGCCTTTGGCGCTTTCCTGCGCAAATACCCAAACAGCCAGTACTCGGGCAATGCCCAATACTGGTTGGGCGAAGTGAACCTGGCCAAGGGTGACCTGCAAGGCGCTGGCCAGGCGTTCGCCAAGGTTTCGCAACTGTATCCCAAGCACGCCAAAGTGCCGGATTCGCTGTACAAGCTGGCTGACGTAGAGCGCCGCCTCGGTCACACCGACAAGGTAAAAGGCATTCTGCAGCAGGTGGTGGCCCAATATCCGGGTACATCCGCCGCCCAGTTGGCCCAGCGTGATCTGCAACGCATGTAAGCTGGCTTGACCTGTTTTGAAGAAACCCGCGCCTGCCGCGGGTTTTTTCGTTAGAATTCACGCCCTTTTTATGAAACACGCTTTTTGGGATCTGCGCGTTGGCGGGGTTCCTTGAAGTGCCTGACGGAGGCGGACAGCCTGTTTAGCTGTTACGCCCGTGGCGACTATGCAAGACACATTGAGAATCACCGAAGTTTTTTACTCGTTGCAGGGTGAAACGCGGACGGCTGGGCTGCCCACAGTATTTGTGCGCCTCACTGGTTGCCCGTTGCGTTGCCAATACTGCGACAGTGCCTACGCGTTCAGCGGCGGCACCTTGCGAACCCTCGACGATATCCTGGAGCAAGTGGCCAGTTATCGTCCGCGTTATGTCTGCGTCACGGGCGGCGAGCCATTGGCGCAACCCAACGCCATTCCCTTGCTCAAGCAGTTGTGTGATGCCGGATATCAGGTTTCCCTGGAAACCAGCGGCGCCTTGGATATCTCGGCCGTCGACCCGCGTGTCAGTCGCGTTGTGGACCTGAAGACTCCAGGTTCCAAGGAAGCGCACCGCAACCGTTACGAGAATATCGAACTGCTGACGCCCAACGATCAGGTCAAGTTCGTGATCTGTTCCCGGGAAGATTACGACTGGGCCGTGTCCAAGCTGATCCAGTACGGACTCGACCAGCGGGCCGGCGAAGTATTGTTGTCGCCGAGCCATCACGATTTGAGCGCCCGGGACCTGGCGGACTGGGTGGTGGCGGATAACCTGCCGGTGCGCCTGCAACTGCAGCTGCATAAATATCTTTGGAACGACGAGCCGGGGCGCTGATATGACAGAACATTCGAACATTGCGGAAAAACGTGCGGTCATCCTGTTGTCCGGCGGCCTGGATTCGGCCACCGTCGTGGCCATGGCCCATGCCGAGGGTTACCGCTGCTACACCATGAGTTTCGATTATGGTCAGCGCCACCGCGCAGAACTGCACGCCGCCGAGCGAGTGGCCCGGGACCAGGGCGTGGTGGAACACAAAGTGATCGGCCTGAACCTCAACGGCATCGGTGGCTCGGCCTTGACCGACAGTTCCATCGACGTGCCGGAGGCGCCTGGCGAAGGCATCCCGGTGACGTATGTGCCGGCGCGTAACACCGTATTCCTGTCCTTGGCATTGGGCTGGGCCGAAGTGCTGGGCGCCCGTGACATTTTCATCGGCGTCAATGCCGTGGATTATTCCGGTTACCCGGATTGTCGCCCGGAGTTCGTCGAAGCCTTCGAGCGCATGGCGAACCTGGCGACCAAGGCCGGCGTAGAAGGGCAGGGTTTCCGCATCCAGGCGCCGTTGCAGAATCTCAGCAAGGCCGACATCGTCAAGGCCGGTGTGAAGCTTGGCGTGGACTACGGGCTCACTGTTTCCTGCTATCAGGCCGACGATCAGGGCCGTGCTTGCGGCAAGTGCGACAGCTGCCGCCTGCGCGCAGAAGGCTTTGCCGCGGCGGGTGTGAGCGATCCAACCCGTTATTTTTGATTTATTTCAAATTAGGTGTTGAATAGTCCTTAAAAATCAGTATTATACGCGCCACCACACAGCGGGTCGTTAGCTCAGTTGGTAGAGCAGTTGGCTTTTAACCAATTGGTCGTAGGTTCGAATCCCACACGACCCACCATTTTTTGCAGTTTTAAAAGTCTGGAAGGCCCACGAAAGTGAGGATTTCCGGATTTTTTTTTGCCTGAAATTAAGTGTCCCCCCGCCCAAGGGCAGGGAGTCAGCAGTCCTGTTGTAGAGCCGTCGCCATGCTCACGACTGCCAGGGCCTTCAGCCCTTTTTCTCGCCCGACGCGGAGCGATGAACGCCAGGAACCAGCGCTTCCCACGCGAGCCAACGTCCTGCCTGGATCTGCCATGAGGGCACCCGACAGGACCATTCGTTCTGTGGTTTCCTGGCGAATACCGGTAGCCGAGGTTTGCGCACAACCTTGCTATTGAGCGTGCTCACACAGAACTTCGAGTAGTTTTTCAGTTCTTTGAGTTCAAGTGACAGCATGTCTTTTGGGCACAGTAACAGTACGTCCCCAAAGGAATATAACTGGAACGCCTCGACTTCTATTTTTTGCGCAGCAACCTGACGTGTTTTCCACAGGGTGGCGCTCAGGTCTTGCAGCTTTATATCCTCTGGCAAGGTGTATCGCTCCGCCGTTTGTTGGCGAACCGATAAGCCGCCTGCTGCGATGTAGGTGATCTGGCTCAAACTGCCCGGCGAGAGCAATGTGAAGACGCAAAAGGCGAAGATCATTGCGACCAGGCCATTGAAGGTCCGCCTGTAGATATCCCCCTTGAAACAATAAAATATGACGACCGGTAGCAGGGTGAAGATGAGTGTCAGCCAGGACAGGCCCGCCACGTAGGGGACGGTGTCAGGCGTTTCCCTCTCCATATAGGAGCGTATCGTCAGCAGGATTGGAAAGGCGGCGAAGATCACGGTGACGAATATGGAGATCGAGAGCAGGGTGACGAGCCAGAACTCTTTGCGAGCCCATACCCACGACTGTAGCCGCTGCCATTTTTCTTTTAGCCAGAGCCACGCTGGCGTCGTCTTGTTCTTGAGTGCCTGCCAATAGGTGAGCCATTCTTGCGACCAGGTCTTCTGGGCGGGGGCTGCCTTGTGCTGCAATTTTTTCCGCTTTATTTGTTGATGGGCTGCCAGGCGCTTCAAGCGGGCTCGATCTAGCCTGGCTTGGACAAGTGTGCTTTTCCTGATGATTCTTTTGAACGGCGTGAATGCGTACATGAGAAAGCACGCAACGAAGACGATCAGGAGTAACGCCGCCATTGTCGCCCAGTGGTTCAATAAAGTGGGCAAGAAGAAGGTGGCCCAGATGAACGCGCTAAATCCCACAACCGTGGGGAACACCAGATAGAAAACAATCTTCGGTTGGTGGTCCTTCATGTTTGAAAAAAGCGAAACCGAGCAGCCGAACATCCACGTTGTTGCCCCCAGGATGAACAAATACGAAAGCATCAGCAGCAGGACCAGCACGACCCAGACCAACAGCGCAGACTTCACATCGATCGACGGCATGAAAAGGTCGATACGTCCAATCGTGCGGGTATAGAGATACAGCGTGATGAACCCAAGCCCTGTCGCGAGCAGGCCTAACGTGACGGTGATTTGGGTCCAATAGGAAAGAATGCGTTTGACGGTTCGCTTTAGCACTTCAGCGAAGGTTCTGTCAGGAATGACGGACAAGGCGTAGCTCCCTTACGAGGTAAAAATCCTGGCAGGTATAGTAACGCCAAGTCGCACCCGCTAAATCTTCAACCTATCAAGTCCTCCTACTGGAAATTCAGCGGATGTGCTGTCCGTAACGTTTTGGGTCCAGGCGCAATACCATCACCATCATCAACGCCATGACCGCCGTGAGCGACCACCAGGCCCACTCAAAACTCCCCAATTGGTCGCGGATCATCCCGGCAATCAATGGCGAGAGCCCGGCGATGAGATAGCCGACACCCTGCACGAACGCGGTAAGGCCACCGGCCCGACGTGGGTTATCCAGGTGGTCGAGGGATACGATCAGGCTCATGGGGAACAGGCCGCCGATACCCAGCCCCAGCAGGGAGGCCCATAGCAGGCTGAAGCGTTCCGGACTGAGGATCAGGCCGCAGAAGCCGCCGATGATCAGGGCTAGCAGGACGGTGAGCACCAGGCGTTTATCCCGGCTGCGGTTGGCAATCGCCGGAGTGATCAGGCCGGACAACACTTCCATTGCCGTGAGGAACCCCAGCAGCAGGCCAGCGTGCTGTTCGCTCCAGCCCTTTTCCACGTAGTACGGCGCCAGCCAGGCCAGCACGCAGGTGTAGGAGGCGGTGCCCAGGCCAAAGAAAATCGCCAGGAGCCAGGCCCGGGCGTTGCTGGAAAACGCTTCGTGATGCCGGGACGCTGCTTCGGGCAAGGGCGTGATGTTCGAGCGCTGGGCGTACCAGCAGCCCAGGGCGACCAGTGCCAACAATGCCCAGATCGCCAGGCCGACGCGCCAACTGCCAGTCTGCGTCAGGACAAAGGGTGAAAACGATGCGGCAAGCGCCGCCCCGCCCATGATGGAGGTGACGTACAAACCCATGAACAGCGAGACGTTGTCGGCGAAGCGCGATTTGATCAGTGCCGGCATCACCGCCTGGATCAAGGCGATCCCGAGCCCGGCCACGATCGCACTGGCGATCAACCCGGCGGCGCTGTCCAGGTACAAGCGCGAGGCCGTGGCGAGACCAATGATCAACAGCGACAGCACGATGGTGCGGTGTTCACCGATGCGCAGGGCGATGCGCATGCCCAGGAACATCGCGAGGCCCATCGCCATGACGGGCAACATGGTCAACAGCGAGGCGGTACTGAAACTCAAGGGCACCTCGCCGCGAATAGCCGACAACAACGGCCCGACCGCCGCCATCGAGGGCCGCAGGTTCAGCGCGACCAAGACGATGCTGACCATCAGCCAGACGGCGTGGGTGCTTGAGGTTCGAATGTTTTCCATAACAGGGCCTTGGCTGGATAAAGCCCCATTTAGGCCAGGGCACCTTGCGATGGGCAAACTGAAAACTGGTGAGGCTTATTTAATAATTAGATGTTGCTCGCTTTTGTGGCGAGGGAGATTGCTCCCGCTTGACTCTGTAGGAGCTGGCGAAGCCTGCGATCCTTTGTTTTTTTGCTCGTTCGCTCACGACTCAAGTGTCTGGGACAAGATCGCAGCCTCGTTGCACTCGACAGCTCCTACACGCACCCCAGCGGGAGCAAGCTCCCTCGCCACGGATTCAGTGGGGCGTTAGTCGGTTATTCCATCCCCGGGCTCAGCGTCCCCAGCCACGCCACCAACCCCAGGATGATCACCGCGACAGTGAACTCCAGGACCATGCTGCGCCGCAGGGCATTCACCGCGACCCCGTGCTCGCCGGTCTTTCGGGCCTGCTCCAGCAGTGGGCTCAGGTGAAAACGGTTCAGCGCGGCGAACACCAGCATGGCCGCGAACAAGATGAGTTTGAGCGCCAGCAACTGTCCATAGGTACTGTCGAACAAGCCTGCGACGTTTGGGCCGACGATAAACAGATAATTCACCACCCCCGTCACGCTGATGACCACCACGATCACCGCCCCGGCGGTTTCAAACCCGGTCAACGTCCGGGCCAGTACCGCCAACTGCGGTTCGGTCTGGCGAAGCAGCAGGGCGAACGCGGCCAAGGCGCCGACCCAGCCACCCGCCGCCCACAGGTGCAGGAAGTCGGTGATGAAGTGCCAGTTGCGGCGTGTGCCTTCGTCCATGGCGCCATGCCCTGCCCAGGCCAGCGTCGCCAAGGCCACCGCCCCGCCCAGCATCGCCAGGCCCAGGCTGGCGCTCGGCCAACGTGTATTGAGCGTCACGGCGAAGCCGGCCAGCAGCAGCGCCGCTATCCGCAGCGTCCAACTCAAGCCGAAATCGGTCTCCATCACCATCATTTCAACGTGCGGCCACAGCTCGGCCCAGTCCGCAACGCCGCTCATGGCCCAGGCCATGCACGCCATGGCGGCGAAGGAGAGCAACCCGCCCAGCACCGCCGTGGTCAGCAGCAGCGGCGTGAAAGGCAACTGCGCGCCCGAGACCCGCTCCTGGCCTCGCAGGCTATAGAGGCCGAACGCGGCCAGGCCGAACAACAGCATCAAATCCAGGTACAGGGCGAAACGCAGGGCGATGTTGATCGAGTCGCTCATCAACTCACTTCACCTTGAACGTGACGTTACCGGTGATCGGGTGAGTGTCGGACGACACCGCGCGCCACTGGACCTGATAGGTGCCGGCGGTGAGGGGACCATTCGGGACAATGACCATGGTTTTCGGGTCATCGCTGCCGGAAACCTTGGCTGGCATGGGCATGGGCGAATGCGCCGCCATGCCGGGCATGGCGGTCATCATCAGCTTGGCGCCGGAAAACTTGGTCAGCAGGTTTTCGGAAAAATGCAGCTCGATTTTTGCAGGTGCCGCCCCGTCTGCACCGTCGGCAGGGGTAGAGGACAGCAGTTTCGGGTGGGCCTGGGCCAGGCCACTGACCAACAGGCCGGAGGATAAGGCAACGGCGACAACAGCGGTTTTGATGAATGACATGCAAGGACTCCTACAGCTTGGTTTTTAGTTTTTAGTGAAGCAGGTCAGTGGCTCAGAACCACATGCGCACGCCCAACACCAGGCGCGCTTCGCTGCGGTCTTCGCCTTCTTCCCGGGCGTAGTCGGCGGTGTTGCCGTAGACCCGATTCCAGGTGACGCCAATGTAGGGCGCGAATTCGCGGCGTATTTCATAACGCAGCCGCACGCCGAGTTCGGTGTCCGACAACCCTGAGCCGACGCCACGGGCGGGATCGTTCTTGCCATAGAAGTTGACCTCGGCGGTGGGCTGCAGGATCAACCGATTGGTCAGCAAGATGTCGTAGTCGCCTTCCAGTCGTGCCGCGCTCTGGCCGCCTTCACCGATGAACGCGGTGGCTTCGGCTTCGAAGTTGTACAGCGCCATGCCTTGCACGCCGAAGGCGGCCCAGGTTTGCGCATCGCCCGGCTTGAAGTCCTGGCGTACGCCGGCCACCACGTCCCACCAAGGACTGATGGCGTGGCCCCACAGGGCTTGAAGCTCTGCCTCTTCGGTCTTGCCGTTGAGGCGTTCACCTTCGGAGCGCAGCCACAAGCGGTCGATGTCGCCACCGATCCAGCCGGAGGCGTCCCAGCTCAGGGCGCTGCCGTCATCGGCGTCTTGCCACTCCAGCTGGTCGATGAGGAAAAACGAATGGATGGCGCTGTCATGCACCGCGTGTCCGCCATGATCCTCGTAGACGGCGGCGCGGTCGGCGGCGGTCAGTTCCGGGATCGGTGTGCGGCTGCTGGTCGGCGCTGATTGCATGGGTTCCATGCCCTGCATCGAGTCCATGCCTTGCATCTGGCTATGGTCCATCCCGGGCATCTGGCTGTGATCCATGCCTTGCATGTCGTTGCCCGCCGCCCAGGCCGAGGTGGCGCCGAGGGTCAGGCTGGCAATGAGTGCCATGGGGTAGTGAAAAACAGTGGTCATGGTCGGCTCCTCATTCCTGCACCCGAACTTCACGGAACATCCCCATCTCCATGTGAAACAGCAGATGACAGTGGTACGCCCAGCGCCCGAGGGCATCGGCGGTGACGCGGTAGCTGCGCTTGGTGCCCGGCGGCACGTCGATGGTGTGCTTACGCACCATGAACTGGCCGTTCTCATCCTCCAGGTCGCTCCACATGCCGTGCAGGTGGATGGGATGGGTCATCATGGTGTCGTTGATCAGCACGATGCGCAGTCGCTCGCCGTACTTGAGCAGCAGCGGCGCGGCGTCGGAAAATTTCACGCCGTTGAACGACCAGGCGAATTTCTCCATGTGCCCGGTCAGGTGCAGCTCGATCGTACGGCCCGGCTCGCGGCCGTCGGGGTCGGGGAAGGTGCTGCGCAGGTCTGAGTAGGTCAGCACTTTGCGGCCGTTGTCGCGCAGCCCCATGCCCGGGTCGTCGAGCCTGGGCTTGACGCTCATGGCCTGCATGTCCACCAGGGGGTTGTCGTTCTCGGTGTCGGGATGCGACTGCATGCCGTCCATGCCTTGCATGGCACCGTGATCCATACCGGCCATGTCGCCCATGCCCTGCATCTGGCTGTGATCCATACCTTGCATCGAGCTGTCGTCCATTCCCGCCATGCCCTGCATCGAGCCATGGTCCATGCCACCCATGCCCATGTCGTCCATGGTCACCAATGGCCGCGGGTCCAGGGGCGGCACCGGTGCCGACAACCCGGCCCTGGCCGCGAGAGTGCCGCGGGCATAGCCGGTGCGGTCCATGGACTGGGCGAACAGGGTGTAGACCTCCTGGGTCGGTTCGACGATGACGTCATAGGTTTCGGCCACGGCGATCCGGAACTCGTCGACGCTCACCGGTTTGACGTATTGGCCGTCGGACGCCACCACCGTCATCTTCAAGCCAGGAATGCGCACGTCGAAATAGCTCATGGCCGAGCCGTTGATAAAGCGCAGGCGAAGACGTTCGCCAGGCTTGAACAGGCCAGTCCAGTTCATATCCGGCGCCTGGCCGTTCATGAGGTAGGTGTAGGTGGCGCCACTGACGTCGGCCAGGTCAGTGGGATTCATCTTCATCTCGGCCCACATCTTGCGATCGGCCACGGTGCTGGCCCAGCCGTTCTTGCCCACATCGTCAATGAAGTCGCCGACGGTGCGTTTGTTGTAGTTGTAGTAGTCCGACTGTTTCTTGAGCTTGCGAAGGATGTCGGCGGGGTCTTCATCGGTCCAGTCGGTGAGCATCACCACATAGTCCCGTTCGTACTGGAAGGGCTCCGGCTCCCTGGCGTCGATCACCAGCGGGCCGTAGACCCCGGATTGTTCCTGGAAGCCGGAATGGCTGTGGTACCAGTAGGTGCCGTTTTGCCGGACCTTGAACTGATACACGTACATGCCGTCGGGTTCGATGCCTTTGAAACTCAACCCCGGAACGCCGTCCATGTTGGCTGGCAGCAGGATGCCGTGCCAGTGGATGGACGTGGTGTCCTTCAAGCGATTGCGCACCCGCAGGGTCACGGTGTCGCCTTCACGCCAGCGCAGCAGCGGGCCGGGAATGCCGCCGTTGATGGTCTGGGCGGTACGTGGGTTGCCGGTGAAGTTGACCGGGCTTTCGCCGATGAACAGGTCGAACTCGGTGCCGCTCAGGACGTTGGGCTGGCCCGGGCCGGTGACCGCCCAGACAGGCGCGCGCCACAAGCCCAGGCCGCCGAGGATGCCACCGGCAGTCAGGCCCTTTACGAAGGTTCGCCGGGAAGTTTTTGTTTGCATACGATGGAAGTCCGCCAGTCGATTCGCAGCGAACACGGGGGCAATCCCCCGGTGTCGCTTTGAAAAGAAGATGACATAAGCCGGCCGGGCAGGTGATTACATTTCGGTCAGCTTGCCGGAGGCAGAAGCCACTATTGCCTTGGCTAACGCAAAACCTGTGGCGAGGGGATTTATCCCCGCTGGGCTGCGAAGCAGCCCCAAAGAAGGTGAATGCAACATGCCTGATACACCACGGTGTCAGGGTTTAGGGCTGCTGCGCAGCCCAGCGGGGATAAATCCCCTCGCCACAAGGTTTGTGTTCGACTCAGTTGCCTGTGACAGGTTGGTCGGGCACAGGTCAGAATGATCTTTTGCATCGACGGGATATTCTGTAGCCTTGCCGGCTTCACGCTGTCCCGTGCCTGATTGATACCCACTTTCCCGGCGGTACCCGAGTGGTCCGGAGCCGGGTGTATACTCGACTTTCGCGCTAAACGCGCTTGCAGGTCTTGCGAACATGACGCAAATTTCCGAACGCCTTCTGGTCCAGGCCCACCTCGACGCCAAGCAGCCCAAGCCGCTGACCGCCGAGCAAGAGGCCTGGTACCGCGCCGCCATCGCCGCCGAGCTCAAGGCTCAGGACGCGGTGCTGGTCGCGCACTTCTACTGCGACCCGATCATCCAGGCCCTGGCCGAAGAGACCGGTGGTTGCGTGTCCGACTCCCTGGAAATGGCCCGCTTCGGCAATGCCCACCCGGCCAAGACCGTGGTGGTGGCGGGGGTCAAGTTCATGGGCGAGACCGCCAAGATCCTCAATCCCGAAAAACGTGTGCTGATGCCCACCCTGGAAGCCACCTGCTCCCTGGACCTGGGCTGCCCGGTGGACGAATTCTCGGCGTTCTGCGACCAGCATCCGGAGCGCACCGTGGTGGTGTATGCCAACACCTCGGCGGCAGTGAAGGCCCGGGCCGACTGGGTGGTGACGTCCAGTTGCGCGCTGGAAATCGTCGAGAGCCTGATGGACAACGGCGAGACGATCATCTGGGGCCCGGACAAGCACCTGGGCACTTACATCCAGCGCAAGACCGGCGCCGACATGCTGCTCTGGGACGGTGCCTGTATCGTCCACGAAGAGTTCAAGTCCAAGCAGTTGGAGGACATGAAGGCGCTGTACCCGGACGCCGCGATCCTGGTGCACCCGGAGTCGCCGACGTCGGTGATCGAACTGGCGGATGCCGTGGGCTCCACCAGCCAATTGATCGCCGCGGCCCAGACCCTGCCGAACAAGACGCTGATCGTCGCCACCGACCGGGGCATTTTCTACAAGATGCAGCAGCTGTGCCCGGACAAGGTCTTCATCGAAGCCCCTACCGCCGGCAACGGCGCGGCGTGCCGCAGTTGCGCACACTGCCCATGGATGGCGATGAATACCCTGGAGCGCACGCTCAAGAGCTTGCAGGAGGGTGCCAACGAGATATTCGTCGACCCGGCGCTGATCCCCCAGGCGATTCGCCCGCTCAAGCGCATGCTGGACTTCACCCAGGCGGCGCGGATGAAGCTGGCGGGCAATGCCTGATTGGAGGCGTGAGCTTGATCGTTCCCACGCTCTGCGTGGGAACGCCTCTGCGGACGCTCCGCGTTCGGCTTTTTGGGACGCAGAGCGTCCCGGGCTACATTCCCACGCAGAGCGTGGGAACGATCAAACCCACTGACGTGGTGTGCTTATTTGCTCTTCTTGGGAATCCGCACCAACTGCGTATCCGAGTAGATGTCATGCCAGCTGCGCTTGCGCTTGTCGAACAGCGCCCAGATGAAGCCCAGCCCCACCAGCAGCAGTGACGCAATCGATACCACGAACCGCAACAGCGCCTGCCACAGGCTGATGGCCGTGCCATCGGCGTTCTGTACGCGGATGCACCACACCTGCATGCCCAGGGTCTGGCCGTTGTGGGTCCAGAACTTGGCGAAGAAGCCGAACAGCACGAACAGCAGCACGGTGGACAGCAGCGGGTCACCGTCCAGTGCGCCAGCTTCGGTCAGGGCACGCATTTTTTCTTCGCCGATGATCGCCATCTGGATCATCTTGTAGGCGCCACTGGTGACGATCAGCAGCGCCGTGCACAGCAAGAAGTCATAGAACATCGCGGCCAGGCGACGGCCCAGGCCGGCGGGAGGAAAGTCGCCCTGGGGGGTGAGCAGGTGTTTCGGCATGACGGCCTCGGACGAAAAAAGAAGCCATTTTACGGATTTACGCCCATAAAAAAGCCCCTGATATCAATCAGGGGCTTTTTAGTGTGCGAAAGCCTTAGGCTTCTGCTTGAACCTCGTCAGCCTGCATGCCTTTCTGGCCTTGCACAGCAACGAAAGTGACTTTCTGGCCTTCTTTCAGGCTCTTGAAGCCGTTGCCCTGGATGGCGCGGAAATGCACGAACAGGTCCGGACCGCTTTCAGGCGTGATAAAACCAAAACCCTTCTCGTCGTTGAACCACTTGACGGTACCGCTCTGACGTTGAGACATTTTCTTATTTCCTTTGACGCTAAAATTGATGACAGCCTCTTTCGCATGAAAGAGTACTGGGGCTGGGTTGCAGGAAAGTAAGAGACGTCGAACGGGATGTAGCGAACTTCATAAGCTACTGCCCAGGTCACGATTCCAAGCGACCCATGCAAACACAGTGACCAAACTCTACGCCAACTACGAATGAAAAAACAACCCCCCGGGGAAGCCCCGTATTTGCTCAGCTTGCAAGCATTTACATACACCACCGGGCGGAGCTTATTCGATAGGCTAGTTCAATTGTTAGCGACCGTTATAAGCGTTGTTCAATGTCTAAAGATATGCACCTTTTTATGGCGGTTGCGTTACACATTAGTGCACGTATAACGCAATCGCGTTACTTATAGAAACAGTCAATCAACCGCGGTAGTAGCGCTGTGGGACGAATGGCATTTTGCTTACAAGTAAAGGCACCTTTTTCCCACGCACGATGGCCCAGACTGGCGTATCCAGTGCGACATAGGCGCTGTCCAGGTAACCCATCGCCAACGGCCCGCCCAGGGTCGGGCCGAAACCGCCGCTGCACACCGTCCCGATAATCTCGCCCGCTTCGTTGACGATTTCTGCGCCTTCGCGCACCGGTGTGCGTTCCTGGGGCAGCAGGCCGACGCGTTTGCGCTTCACGCCGCCCTGTTGTTGGGCGAACACGGTTTCAGCGCCGGGGAAACCGCCAGCGCGGGCGCCGTCGGCACGACGTACTTTGGAAATCGCCCACAACAGGCTGGCTTCGATTGGCGTGGTCTCGGTGTTCATGTCGTGGCCGTAGAGGCACAGGCCGGCTTCCAGGCGCAGGGAGTCACGGGCACCGAGGCCGATGGCCGCGACTTCCGGCTCGGCCAGCAGGGCGCGGGCCAGTTTTTCCGCATCGGCGGCGGGTACCGAGATTTCGAAACCGTCTTCACCGGTGTAGCCCGAACGGCTGACAAAGCAGTCCATGCCCAACAGCGTGACGCGCTGGAACTGCATGAAGGTCATCTTCGCCACGTCCGGCGCCAGGCGTGCGAGCACGGTGACGGCGGCCGGGCCTTGCAGGGCGAGCAGGGCGCGGGCTTCGAACAGTGGCTCGATGCTGCACTGTGCGCCAATGTGGGCCCGCAGGTGGGCCAGGTCCTGGTCCTTGCAGGCCGCGTTGACCACCAGGAAGAGTTCGTCATTGCCCAGGTTGGCGACCATCAGGTCGTCGAGGATGCCGCCGTTCTCGTGGGTGAACATGGCGTAGCGCTGCATGCCCACCGGCAGGTCGATGATGTCCACCGGCACCAGGGTTTCCAGGGCCTTGGCGGCGCCTGCGCCGGTCAGGCGGATCTGGCCCATATGGGACACGTCGAACAGCCCGGCCTGATCACGGGTGTGCTGGTGTTCCTTCATCACGCCCAGAGGGTACTGCACCGGCATGTCGTAGCCGGCGAACGGCACCATGCGGGCGCCGAGTTCGAGGTGCAGCGCGTGCAGCGGGGTCTTCAGCAGTTGTTCGGTGGACATATCAGCTCCTGGAAAAAATGTAGAAGTGAGGCCGCATCAGCATTCGATGATGTTGACCGCCAGACCGCCGCGGGCGGTCTCCTTGTATTTGCTTTTCATGTCGGCGCCGGTCTGGCGCATGGTGCGGATGACTTTGTCGAGGGAGACGAAGTGATGCCCGTCGCCGCGCATGGCCATGCGTACCGCGTTGATGGCCTTCACCGAACCCATGGCGTTGCGTTCGATGCATGGCACCTGCACCAGGCCGCCAATCGGGTCGCAGGTCAGGCCGAGGTTGTGTTCCATGCCGATCTCGGCGGCGTTTTCCACTTGCTGCACGCTGCCACCGAGCACTTCGCAGAGGGCGCCGGCGGCCATGGAGCAAGCCACGCCCACTTCACCCTGGCAACCGACTTCGGCGCCGGAGATGGAGGCGTTTTCCTTGTACAGGATGCCGATGGCGGCGGCGGTCAGCAGGAACCGCACCACGCCATCCTCGCTGGCCCCGGGGATAAAGCGCATGTAGTAATGCAGCACGGCCGGGACGATACCCGCCGCCCCGTTGGTCGGGGCGGTGACGACGCGCCCGCCATAGGCGTTTTCTTCGTTGACCGCCAAGGCGTACAGGTTGACCCAGTCCAGCACCGACAGCGGGTCGCGCAGTGCGGCTTCGGGGTTCTTGCACAGCTGGCGGTGCAACGCCGCGGCCCGGCGCTTGACCTTCAGCCCGCCTGGCAGAATCCCTTCGTTGCGACAGCCCGCCGCCACGCAATCCTGCATCACCTGCCAGATTTTCAGCAGGCCGGCACGGGTCTCGGCTTCGGGGCGCCAGGCGCTTTCGTTGGTCAGCATCACCTGGCTGATGGACAGGCCATAGGTGCTGCAATGGCCCAGCAGGTCCTTGGCACTCTTGAACGGGAAGGTCAGGGGCGTGGCATCTTCGACGATGCGGTCGGCGCCAGCCGCGTCTTCATCGACGACAAAGCCGCCGCCGACCGAGTAGTACTCGCGGCTGCGCACTTGCAGTCCTGCGGCATCGAAGGCGCGGAAGATCATGCCGTTGGGGTGAAAGGCCAACGGCTTGCGGATCATCGCCAAGTGCAGCTTTTCATTGAATTCGATGGAGTGTTCGCCGAGCAGGTTCAGGCGACCGCTGCTGCGGATCGCTTGCAGGCGGGCGTCGACGGTTTCGGTGTCCACGGTGTCGGGATGCTCGCCTTCCAGGCCCAGCAGCACGGCCTTGTCGCTGCCGTGGCCCTTGCCGGTGGCGCCGAGCGAGCCGTAGAGCTCGACCTTGACGCTGGTGGTGCAATTGAGCAAGTCATCGCGACGCAGCCCCTCGGCGAAACGGGCTGCGGCACGCATCGGGCCGACGGTATGGGAGCTGGAAGGGCCGATACCGATCTTGAACAGGTCGAACACGCTTAACGACATGGTGTTTCTCCGGTTTCTTTTTATGAGTTCGAGATTGGCGTAGATCCCCTTGTGGGAGCGGGCTTGCTCGCGAAGGCGGTGTGTCAGCCAAGTAGATGTTGACTGATACACCGCCTTCGCGAGCAAGTCCGCTCCCACAGGGGGTAGGCGGTGTTATTGAAAGAGGGGCGAGCAAGCCCGCCCCATTCAGGTCAAGCGTAGCTTTCGATCGACGGGCAGGCGCAGACCAGGTTGCGGTCGCCGAACACGTTATCGACCCGGCCCACAGGCGGCCAGTATTTGCCTTCGATCAACGACGCCACCGGGTACACCGCCTGTTCGCGGCTGTAAGGGTGGGTCCACTCGCCGACGATTTCCGCCGCAGTGTGCGGGGCGTTCTTCAGCGGGTTGTCGTCCTTGTCCAGACTGCCGTTTTCCACCGCGCGAATTTCTTCGCGGATGCAGATCATGGCGTCGCAGAAACGGTCCAGTTCTTCCTTGGATTCGCTTTCGGTCGGCTCGATCATCAGCGTGCCGGCCACCGGGAACGACATGGTCGGCGCGTGGAAACCGAAGTCGATCAGGCGCTTGGCCACGTCATCGACGCTGATGCCGCTGCTGTCCTTGAGTGGACGCAGGTCGAGGATGCATTCGTGGGCCACCAGGCCGTTGCTGCCGGAGTAGAGCACTGGATAGTGCTCTTCCAGGCGACGGGCGATGTAGTTGGCGTTGAGGATCGCCAGTTGCGAAGCGCGCTTGAGACCGGCGCCGCCCATCATGCGGATGTACATCCAGGTGATCGGCAAGATGCTCGCGCTGCCGAACGGCGCCGCGCACACCGCGCCTTCCTTGCGTTCCATGTTGGCGTGGCCCGGCAGGAACGGTGCCAGGTGCGACTTGACGCCAATCGGGCCGACGCCCGGGCCGCCACCGCCGTGGGGAATGCAGAAGGTCTTGTGCAGGTTCAGGTGCGACACGTCGCCGCCGAACTTGCCTGGGGCGCAGAGGCCGACCATGGCGTTCATGTTGGCGCCGTCGATGTACACCTGGCCGCCGTTGTCATGAATGATGCCGCAGATTTCGCGGATGCCTTCTTCGAACACACCGTGGGTGGACGGGTAGGTGATCATCAGCGCGGCGAGGTGTTCGCGGTGCTCGATGGCCTTGGCCCGCAGGTCTTCGATGTCGACGTTGCCGCGGGCATCGCAGGCGGTCACGACCACGCGCATGCCGGCCATGTTGGCGGTGGCCGGGTTGGTACCGTGGGCCGAGGACGGGATCAGGCAGATGTCGCGACGGTCTTCGCCACGGCTCTGGTGATAGGCGCGGATCGCCAGCAGGCCGGCGTATTCGCCCTGGGAACCGGCGTTGGGTTGCAGCGACACCGCGTCATAGCCGGTGGCGGCGCAGAGCATGGCCTCCAGCTCGTCGGTCAGTTGCTGGTAGCCAGCGCTCTGTTCGGCCGGGGCGAACGGGTGCAGGGCGCCGAACTCGGCCCAGGTCACCGGAATCATTTCGCTGGCGGCGTTGAGCTTCATGGTACAGGAACCCAGCGGGATCATGGTGCGATCCAGGGCCAGGTCCTTGTCGGCGAGCTTGCGCAGGTAGCGCATCAGCTCGGTTTCGGAGTGGTAGCGGTTGAACACTGGGTGGCTGAGGATCGCCGATTGGCGCACCAGCTCGGCCGGAATGCGGCTTTGCACGCTGGCGGCCAGTGCCGCGAAGTCCGGCAGCGCCTTGCCGTCGGCCAACAGATTCCACAGGGCTTCAACGTCAGCCTGGCTGGTGGTCTCGTCCAGGGACAGGCCCAGGCGTTCAGCGTCCACCACCCGCAGGTTGATGTGTTGGGCGCGGGCCTTGTCGTGCAGGGCGGCGGTTTGCGCGCCGGTGCGCAGGGTCAGGGTGTCGAAGAAGCACTCTTGCTCGACGCTCAGGCCCAGCGCGCCCAGGCCCTTGGCGAGGATCGCGGTCAGGTGATGGATGCGATTGGCAATTTGCACCAGGCCCTTGGGGCCGTGGTACACGGCGTACATGCTGGCGATGTTGGCCAGCAGCACCTGGGCGGTGCAGATGTTGCTCGTGGCTTTCTCGCGGCGGATGTGTTGCTCGCGGGTCTGCATCGCCAGGCGCAGGGCCGGCTTGCCGAAACGGTCCACGGAAACGCCGACCAGGCGGCCCGGCATGTCGCGCTTGAACGCATCCTTGGTGGAGAAATACGCCGCGTGCGGGCCACCGAAGCCCAGCGGCACACCGAAGCGCTGGGCGCTGCCGATGGCCATGTCGGCGCCGAATTCACCTGGCGGGGTCAACAGGGTCAGGGCCAGCAGATCAGCAGCCACGGCCACCAGGGCGTTGGCGGTGTGGAAGCGTTCGGTCAGTTCGCGGTAGTCGAACAGGTCACCGTTGCTGGCTGGGTACTGCAGCAGCGCGCCGAAGAAGCCGCTGACGTCGCTCAGTTCGCGCTCATCGCCCACCACCACGTCGATGCCCAGGGGCTCGGCACGGGTGCGCAGCACGTCGAGGGTTTGCGGGTGGCTGTGCACGGAGGCGAAGAACGCGTTGCTGCCTTTGTTCTTGCTCAGGCGCTTGCAGAAGGTCATGGCTTCGGCGGCGGCGGTGGCTTCGTCGAGCAAGGACGCGTTGGCGATCGGCAGGCCGGTAAGGTCGCTGATCAAGGTCTGGAAGTTCAGCAGCGCTTCGAGACGGCCCTGGGAAATTTCTGGCTGGTACGGGGTGTAGGCGGTGTACCAGGCCGGGTTTTCCAGCAGGTTGCGCAGGATCGGTGCCGGCGTATGGCAGTTGTAGTAGCCCTGGCCGATGTAGGTCTTGAACAGTTGGTTCTTGGCGGCGATGGCCTTGATCGAGGCCAGTGCGTCGGCTTCGCTCTGGCCGTCGCCCATGTCCAGCACGCTGGTGCCCTTGATGCTTTCCGGGATGACGCTGGCGCTCAGGGCTTGCAGGGAGTCGTAGCCCAGGCGCTCGAGCATGGCTTGCTCGTCGCTGGCACGCGGGCCGATGTGGCGGGCGATGAATTCGTTGGCAGTGCCGAGATTAACGGTCATATGGCGCTCCTCAGGCTTGGGCGTTGGCTTTGATCAGGCGATCGTAGGCGTCTTGATCCAACAGCTTAGCCACTGCGTCGACGTCGGTCGGTTTAAAGCGGAAGAACCAGCCTTCGCCCATCGGATCTTCGTTGACCAGTTCCGGGCTGCTGTCGAGGTTGCCATTCACTTCGAGCACTTCACCGTCCAGTGGCATGTACACACCGCTGGCGGCCTTGACCGACTCCACGGTGGAGGCTTCGGCGCCTTTTTCATAGGCCTGCAGTTCAGGCAGTTGCACAAAAACCACGTCACCCAATGCGTTCTGCGCGAAAGCGGTAATGCCTACGGTGACGCTGCCGTCGGCTTCGGTGCGCAGCCATTCGTGATCTTCAGTGAAACGCAACTCGCTCATGGAAACTCCTGGGGCCAGAATCGTCTGGTGGACGCGAAGAAAGGCACGGGGCTTGGCCCGGCCGAATGCTAATACCCATAGCAAGAATGCGGCCAATGTTAATAATTGCTTACACATCAATGGCTTGACTGGTTTTGTCAAAGCTTGGACCAACTTCGCTGTAGCGAAATCGCTACAGATGGGAGGCTGGAAAAAATCGTTGTGGGATCAAAGCCTTGCGCAGCGCTGCTTAGCGATGAGTGTATCGATATCGTTCCACTGTAGCGCTTTCAGTACAGGTGGAGGTCGTTTTTGACGCTACTTTCGAATGCAACACAAGAATCCCTGTGGGAGCGGGCTTGCTCGCGAAGACGGTGTGTCAGCTAATTGGATGTCGACTGGCACACCGCTTTCGCGAGCAAGCCCGCTCCCACATGGACCGAGTAAAACTAGGGCTTGTTGGAGATCCCGTACTTGCGCAACCGATGGGCAATCGCGGTGTGGGAGGTTTGCAGGCGGCTGGCGAGCTGGCGGGTGGAGGGGTAGTTGACGTAGAGGCTTTCGAGCAGGTGCTTCTCGAAGCTTTCCACGGCCTGTTCCAGGCTTTCGACTTCCACATCGCCCTGGCGCGCCACGGAGGTGCCGGCGATGTCCAGGTCGCCGATGTCCACCAGGCTGCTTTCGCAGATGGCCGCGGCGCGGAAGATCACGTTCTGCAATTGCCGCACATTGCCTGGCCAGCGGTTGCCCAGCAGGGCCGGGTAAGTGCCGGGGGCCAGGCGGCAGACCGGGCGCTGGATCTGCGCGCAGGCCTGCTGCATGAAATAACGCGCCAGCAGCAGGATGTCCTGGCCGCGTTCCCGCAGCGGCGGGACTTCGACATTGAGCACGTTCAGGCGATAGAACAGGTCTTCGCGGAACGAGCCCTCGCTGACCATTTTTTCCAGGTTGCGGTGGGTGGCGCTGAGGATCCGCACGTTGACCTTGATTTCCCGGTCGCCGCCCACTCGGCGGAAGCTGCCATCGTTCAGGAAGCGCAGCAGCTTGGCTTGCAGGTACGGCGACATCTCGCCGATTTCATCGAGGAATACCGTGCCCTGGTTCGCCAGCTCCATCAGTCCCGGCTTGCCGCCTCGTTGCGCTCCGGTGAAGGCGCCGGGGGCATAGCCGAACAGTTCGCTTTCCGCCAGGTTCTCCGGCAATGCTGCGCAGTTCAGGGCCAGGAACGGTGCGCCATGACGGGCGCTGATGGCATGGCACGCCCGGGCCACCAGTTCCTTGCCGGTGCCGGTTTCGCCCTGGATCAGCAGCGGCGCATCCAGCGCCGCGACCCGCTGGGCCCGGGCCTTGAGGGTGCGGATCGCCGGGGATTCGCCCAGTAGCGCGTCGAAACCTTCGGCGTGATCGTGATGCAGTGCCGACAGGCGCTCGCCGATGCGGTTCGGCTGATACAGCGTCAGCAGCGCGCCGGCGTCGGTGATGGGCGTGGCGTCCAGCAGCAACGTCTGGCCGTTGAGGGTGATTTCCCGCAGCGGCAAGCGGAAACCGTTCTCCAGCAAGGCGTCCAGCAAGGCCTCGTCACCGAACAGCTCGGCCACGCTTTCCCCGGCCGGTTCACGCCCGTACAGGGCAATCAGCGCCGGATTGGCCAGCAACACCTTGCCGGCGCTGTCCAGGGCCAGCACCGGGTCGGTCATGGCGGCGAGCAAGGCATCGAGCTGCAAGTGCCGACGCTGGCCCGGCAGGATGTCCACCACGGTGACCGCCTGCACGCCGCGCACGCTGAACAGCGCCTCGCGCAACTCGTCGAGCACTTGTGGACTGAGGGTCGGGGCGTCGATGTAGACGTTGGGCGGCACCATTTCCACCGCATCCAGATTGAGATTGCGCCCACCGAGCAAGGCCAGGACTTCCTGGGTGATGCCGACGCGGTCGATGAAACTGACGTGGATACGCATGGGGCGGTTTTGGGTTCTGGAGTGCGGAGGGTGGCCAGTATGCCTTGGGGCGGGCTGTTGGTGAAATCCTGGCGAAGAGACAAGGAATACACCGACCTCCACTGTGGGAGCGGGCTTGCTCGCGAAAGCGGTGTACCAGTCGACATTTGATTGGCTGGCACTCCGCCTTCGCGAGCAAGCCCGCTCCCACAGTGGCGGTCGGCGGTGAGGCGGCTATCGCTTAGAGCCCCACATCCCACTCGGGCATCTCGGGAAACTTGAGCACCAAAAAATCCAGCAGGCTGCGCAGTGCCGACGGCATGTGTTTGCGTGAGGCATACACCGCGTACATGTTCATCCGGCGGGGTTCGGCGTGGGGCAGCAGGCGGATCAGTTCGCCGTTCTTGATGTGGGCGCCGGCCTGGTAGCTGGGCAGCATGGCCACGCCGGCACCGGCTATCGTGGCCTGAAGCAATGTGCTGGCTTCGTTGGCGCTGATATTACCTTGCACCGGCACCGAGACCTGCTCGCCGTCCTGCTCGAAATGCCACAGGCTCTTGCCGACGTAGGAGTGGGTCAGGCAGTTGTGCCGGCTCAGGTCTTCCACGCGCAGCGGTGTCGAGTGCTCGCGCAGATACTGTGGCGAAGCGCAGATCACCGAGCGGCAGACCGTGAGGCGACGGGCAATCAGGTTCGGGTCCAGGTCGTTGCTCATGCGGATCGCCAGGTCGATGCGCTCATCCACCAGGTTCACGGTGCGGTCGAGCATTTGCAGGTCGACGCTCACCCCTGGGTAGCGCTTGACGTATTCGGCCATGGCGCTCGCCAGTTGGGCCTGGCCGAACGAGGTGCTGGCGCTGATGCGCAGCATGCCCCGCGGCGCGTCGTCCGGGGTGCTGACGGCGGCTTGCATGTCGCCGGACAGCTCGAGCATCTGCCGGCAGCGCGGCAGGATCTCCGTGCCTGCGGCCGTCAGGCTCAGCTTGCGAGTGGTGCGGTGCATCAGCCGGGCACCGACCCAGTCCTCCAGCTCCGCCAAATAGCGCGACACCACCGGCCGCGACAGGTCCAGATGCTCGGCCGCCGCCGACTGGCTGCCCAGGTCCACCACCGTGACGAACACCCGCATTGCTTGTAGACGATCCATGATTTGCCCGATTTCAGAAACAAACTATGTTCCAGCATCGCATTTTTTGTAACGAGTAAGGTAACTAAGCTCAATCCCCATTCCCCTGACGGGTTTTTGGACAACGGAGCACACCATGACCGGACTTATCCCACTCAAGCGCCTGCTGCTGGCAACCGCCGCCCTGGCCTTCACCGCCCAGACCTGGGCCGCCGGCCTGACGCTGGACGTCTACAACCCCGGCGCGGCGGCGGTTTTCCCGGTGACTTCGGTTTTAGTCAGCGGTGAAAAAGAGGCAATCCTGGTGGACGCCCAGTTCGGCAAGACCCAGGCCGCCCAGGTGGTGGAAAAAATCCGCGCCAGCGGCAAGCGATTGACCACGATCTACATCAGCCACGGCGATCCAGACTACTATTTTGGTTTGGAAACCCTCACCGCCGCGTTCCCTGAGGCCAAGGTGCTGGCGTCCGCACCGACTGTCGAGCACATCAAACACACCATGGACGGCAAGCTGAAATATTGGGGGCCGATTCTGAAGACCGATGCACCGGCCAAAGCCATCGTGCCCCAGGTACTCAAGGGCGACAGCCTGACCCTGGAAGGCCAGCGCTTGCAGATCGTCGGCCTCGATGGCCCACAGCCGGACCGCAGTTTCGTGTGGATTCCATCGATCAAGGCCGTGGTAGGCGGTGTGGTGGTGGCCGAGAACATTCATGTCTGGATGGCTGACACCCAGACGCCGCAGTCCCACAAGGACTGGCTGGCGACCCTTGCCGGTATTGAAAAGCTGCAGCCGAACACCGTGATCCCGGGCCACTACCTGGGTGAAAGCGCCCGGTCCCTGGCCCCGGTGACATTCACCGCCGGCTATATCAAGGCCTTCGATGAAGAAACCGCCAAGGCCAAGGATTCCGCCGCGCTGATCGCCGCCATGAAGCAACGCTACCCGAACCTGGGTGAAGACAGTTCCCTGGAACTGAGTGCCAAGGTGGCGAAGGGCGAGATGAAGTGGTGAGACACAAATCTTGGGGGCGGTACTCCTTTGTGGCGAGGGGATTCAGCGAAACGTCGCACCGCCCCGCTGGGCTGCGAAGCGGCCCTAAAAAGGCTGAACGGGTTACATCAGGTTTATCACCAATGGCGCATTGGGACTGCTTCGCAGTCCAGCGGGGATAAATCCCCTCGCCACAAGAGCATACATTTCGAACATCGCTAACCAATGGAGAACACCATGAGCAAAATCGCAATCATCGGCGCCACCGGTCGCGCCGGCAGCCAATTGCTGGAAGAAGCCCTGCGCCGTGGTCACAGCGTGACGGCCATTGCCCGCAACACCGCGAAAATCGGTGAAAGGGCCGGGGTGGTCAGCAAGCAACTGGATGTATTGGACAGCGAGGCATTGACGGCGGCGGTGACCGATCACGATGTGGTGATCAGCGCGGCCCACTTTGCCAGCGTGTCGGCCGACAAGCTCATCGCGCCGGTGAAAGCCGCTGGGGTCAAGCGTTTGCTGGTCGTCGGCGGGGCCGGTTCGTTGCTGCTCCCGGACGGATCTCGTGTGATCGACAGCGATGGCTTCCCGGAGGAATACCTGGCCGAAGCCAGCGCCGGAGCATTGTTCCTCGATGTACTGCGCCAGGAGCAAGACCTGGACTGGACCTTCCTTTCGCCTTCGGCAGAGTTCGTCGAAACCGAGCGCACGGAGCAGTTTCGCCTCGGCAAGAATCACCTGCTGTTCGACGATGCCGGGCGTAGCTGGATCAGCTTTGCCGACTACGCTATCGCGATGATCGATGAAGTGGAAACGCCGCAGTTTTCGCGGACGCGATTTACCGTCGGTTATTGATCACAGAGATCAGCCGTGAAGCCGTACCCAAGCGCTGACCAGCACCGTCGCCGCCATCAGCCAGGCGACGGCTGCCACGGCCAATGAGGCTTCGAGGCGCATGCGGTCGACCATCACGTACAGCGTTGCCAGATAGACGAAGTACGGAATGATCGACCACATCCCAAACACGATGGTGGTCTTCAGGTCGTCCACCGAGCGGCCCTTGCCGACGATGTAATGGGCGATCAGGGCGAAGGTCGGGAACAGCGGCACCAGCCCGGCGATGTAATAGTTCCTGGTCTTGGCCAGCATCGCCAGGATGACCACCACGGCTGCACCGAGCGCCGCCTTGAAAATCAGATCCACAGGTTTCCCGCCCAGTTAATGGCTCAGGCCATATTTTTTGACTTTGTCGAACAGCGTGGTCTTGGCCATGCCCAACTCCAGGCTGGCCTGGGTCAGGTTGCCACCGCTGCGTTGCAGGGCGTCCACCAGCAGGTTGCGCTCGAAGGCTTCGACGGCTTCGGCGAAGGCCAGGCCCTGGTTACCGCCGCTGGCACCGGCGCGCTTGAACGCCGGCAGGCCCAGGGCGTAACGCTCGGCGACGTTGCGCAGTTCGCGTACGTTGCCCGGCCAGTCGTGGCTCATCAGGTTCGACAGGGTCTGGTTGTCCAGCTCCGGCACCGTGCGGTCGAAGCGCAGGGACGACTGCTGGAGAAAGTGCTTGAACAGTTGCAGGATGTCTTCGCGCCGCTCGCGCAGTGGCGGCAGTTCCAGGGTCACCACGTTGAGGCGGTAATACAAGTCGCTGCGGAACTGCCCGGTCCGGCCCATTTCGTCCAGGTCGGACTTGGTGGCGGCGATCACCCGGCAATCCACGGCCACGCTCTGGTTCGAACCCAGGCGCTCGAGGGTGCGTTCCTGCAGCACGCGCAGCAACTTGATCTGCAAGGGCAGGGGCATGCTTTCCACTTCGTCGAGAAACAGCGTGCCACCGTCGGCGTGTTCGATCTTGCCGATCCGGCGTTTGCCGGCACCGGTAAAGGCATTGGCTTCGTGGCCGAAAATCTCGCTTTCGAACAGGTTCTCCGGCAGGCCGCCGCAGTTCAATGCGACGAACTGCTTGTCGTGGCGTCGGCTGAAGTCGTGCAGGCAACGGGCGACCAGTTCCTTGCCGGTGCCGGTTTCGCCTTCGATCAGCACGTTGGCCGAGGTGTCGGCGACGTTGGCGATCAGCGCGCGCAGGTGCTGCATGGCGGGCGAGCGGCCAATGATCCGGCCTTCCAGGGAATCGCGTTCGGCCAATTGCCGACGCAGCGATGACACTTCCCGGGCGAGGCTGCGCTGCTCCAGGGCACGGCGGGCGACGTCCACCAGGCGTTCAGGAGAGAAGGGTTTCTCCATGAAGTCATAGGCGCCTTTTTGCATGGCACCGACGGCCATGGAGATGTCGCCGTGGCCGGTGATCAGCACCACCGGCAGGCTGCGGTCCCGTGCCTTGAGGCGGGTCAGCAGTTCCAGGCCGTCGATGCCCGGCAGGCGAATGTCACTGATGACGATGCCGGCAAAGTTATCGTCGACACGCTCCAGGGCCTCTTCGGCGCTGCCCACGCCGATGCAGGGAATGTCTTCCAGGCTCAAGGCCTGCTGGCAGCCCAGCAGGACGTGGGGGTCGTCTTCGACGATCAGTACGCTCAGGTCGTGGTTCATAGCGGCTCGACAGGTGAAAGGCTTACCAACGGTAAACTGAGGACAAAGGTGGTTCCACTGCCCTCGACCGGGTGCTCGACGCCCAGGTATCCGCCCGTGGCGGCGGCCAGGCTGGCGGAAAGCGTCAGGCCCAGGCCCAGGCCTTGTTCGCCGGGTTTGGTGGTGAAGAAGGGTTCGAACAGATGCTTGCGTGCTTCTGGGTCAATACCGTGGCCGTTATCTCGCACACGCAGGCGATATTTGCCATCGCCGGCCTGGCCTTCGAGCCACAGCTGCGGTTCGGGTTGCGTCTGCATGGCGTCCAGGGCATTGCCGATCAGGTTCACCAGGATCTGCTCCAGGCGCGTCTGGTCAATTTGCACCTGGACGTCGTCGAAACTGGAATGAATCTGGATGTTCAAGCTTTCAAGACGAGCGCCCAGCAGTTGCAGCGCGGCCTCGATACCTTTGCCGAGGCTGGCCTGGCCCTGGTCGTCCCCACGCCGGGCAAAGGAGCGCAGGCTGGCGGTGATCCGGCCCATGCGGTCGATCAATTCGTTGATGGTCTTGAGGTTGGTGCTGGCGATGTCCAGTTGACCGCGTTCCAGGAAGCGCACGGTATTGCCGGACAAGGTGCGCAGCGCCGCCAGCGGTTGGTTGAGTTCATGGGCGATGCTGGTGGACATCTGGCCGATGGCCGCCAGTTTACCGGCCTGGACCAATTCGTCCTGGGCCCGGCGCAAGGTCTCTTCGGCCTGGCGCCGCTCGCGGATCTGGCCCTTGAGTCGTTCGTTGCTGGCGCGCAGGTCGGTGGTGCGTTCGGTAATCCGACGCTCGAGCTGGTTGTTGGCTTGCTGCAAGGCTTCCCGGGCCGCAAGGCGGGTGGCGATGACCTTGCGTCGTTCGTTCCAGGCAATCAGCAGGAACGCCACCAGGGCGAAGGCCACGGCCACCAGGATGCCTTGGTTGATCGCCTGGCGACGCAGGTCTTCAAGTGGGGTCAGCAGGGTGAAATTCCACGGTGTATCGCTCAAGGGCCGGGTCTGCGACAAGTAGCTGATGGCGCGCTCGTCGGGCACCAGTTCGCTGTTGGCCGGGAACGTCAGTTTCTCCATGCCTTCGGCCAGGCGTTCCCGGGCCAGTGGCACCAGTTCATTGAGCGGGAACCAGTAGTACTGCAGGCTGCGGGCCAGGCGCTCCTTGGTGTCGTCGCTCAGGGGGCGAACCGACTTGAGCCGCCGCGCCGGGTCGCTGGACAGGATGATGATGCCGTTCTCATCACTGACAAACGCCTCCAGCCGCGCTCGCTGCCAGCGCTCTTCCAGGGCTTCGAGGCGCACCTTGACCACGGCCACGCCAATGATCTTGCCTTGTTGCTCCAAGCCATGGGCCAGGTAGTAGCCGGGTTCGCCGTTGGTGCTGCCGATGCCGTAGAAACGCCCCGGCTGGCCGCGCACGGCGTTCTGGAAATAGGCGCGGAAGGACAGGTCTTCGCCCAGGTAACTGTCGACATCGCGCCAGTTGCTGGTGGCCATCACCCGGCCGGTGGTGTCCATCACGTAGATGGCCCGGCTGCGGCTGCGGCGGTTCAGGCCTTCGAGGTATTCATTGACGGTCCTGCGGTGCTCGGGCGTCGGGTCGTCGAGCAGTTGCGAGACACTCGATTCAAGTTCCAGCAGGCTGGGCAGGTAGGTGTACTTGCTGATCTCGCTTTCGACCGCACGGGCGTGCAGCTCCAACTGGCGTTCGCCATTCTCGGCGAGGCCACGTACGCCATAGTGCTCGCTGATCCAGAAGCCGAGGTAACCCAGGCCGATCATCAGGGCGATGACCAGTGGCGGCAGGAACAGATGGCGGATCAGGCGGGGTTTCACGGCGAGTGATGGCGGCGCGGCGCGATAAAGGGTGGGGTCGCATTTCATCACAGAAGCCTTGGGTCAACCACAACACAAATCGACAAGCCAACTCCGATCCCTGTGTGGGAGCGGGCTTGCTCGCGAAGGCGGTGTGTCAGCCACATTGATGTTGAATGTGCTGACCTCTTCGCGAGCAAGCCCGCTCCCACAGTGGGGAGTGGTGTTGTTTAGTGCTGCAGGATTTTCTCAAGGAAATGCTGCGCGCGTTCGGAGCGGGCGCTGATGTCGCCGAAGAACTCTTCTTTCGGGCAGTCTTCGATGATCTGGCCCTGGTCCATGAAGATCACCCGGTTCGCCACTTTGCGGGCGAAGCCCATTTCGTGGGTCACGCACATCATGGTCATGCCTTCGTGGGCCAGTTGCACCATCACGTCGAGCACTTCGTTGACCATTTCCGGGTCAAGGGCCGAGGTCGGTTCGTCGAACAGCATCACCACCGGGTCCATCGCCAGTGCACGGGCAATCGCCACGCGCTGCTGCTGGCCGCCGGAGAGCTGGCCCGGGTGCTTGTGGGCGTGGGCCGAGAGACCCACGCGCTCAAGCAGTTGCAGGCCTTTCTTGGTGGCTTCTTCCTTGCTGCGGCCCAGCACCTTGATCTGCGCGATGGTCAGGTTCTCGGTGATGGTCAGGTGCGGGAACAGTTCGAAATGCTGGAACACCATGCCCACGCGCGAACGCAGCTTCGGCAGGTTGGTCTTCGGGTCGGCGATGGATGTGCCATCGACCACGATGTCGCCTTTCTGGAACGGTTCCAGGGCGTTCACGCACTTGATCAGCGTGGATTTGCCCGAACCGGACGGCCCGCACACCACCACAACCTCACCCTTGCTGACCTCGGTGCTGCAATTGGTCAGTACCTGGAAGTCCCCATACCACTTGTTGATGTTTTTGATAGAGATCATACGGCGAACCTTTTTTGCAGACGCTTGACCAGCAGCGAGGCGGCAAAGCTGATTGTGAAGTACACGAGACCTGCGATGATCAGGAACTCATTGGAGCGGCCGATGATGTCGCCATTGGCCCGCGAAGCATTGAGGAAGTCCACCAGGCCGACCGTGTAGACCAACGAGGTGTCCTGAAACAGGATGATGCTTTGTTGCAGCAGCAGCGGGGTCATCTTGCGAAACGCCTGGGGCAGGATGATCAGGCGCATGACCTGGCCATAATTCATCCCCAGTGCCTGGGCGGCGCCCATCTGGCCCTTGGGAATCGCCTGTACGCCGGCCCGCACGATTTCGCAGAAGTACGCTGCCTCGAACATCATGAATGCCACGACGCAGGAGCCGAACGCGCCGATCGGCGTGTCTTCGCCGGTGATCCAGCGCAGCACGAACGGCACCGCCAGGTAGAACCAGGTGATGACCAGCAGCAGCGGAATCGAGCGGAAATAGTTGACGTAGGCGCCAGCGATATTGGAGACCAGCTTGTTGTGGGACAGGCGCATCAGCGCCAGGATGGTCCCCAGGATGATCCCGCCGACCACGCCAAGGGCCATCAGTTGGAGGGTCATCAGCATGCCGTTCCACAAGCCGGGAATGGCCGGGATGACGCCAGTGAAGTCGAATTCCATTATTTACCCCCCACGGAGATCAGGCCGGGCACCGCGACTTTCTTCTCGACCATGCGCATGAGCAGCATCAGGCTCATGTTCAAGGTGAAATAGATCAGCGTCGCCAGGGTAAAGGCTTCGAACAGGTTGGCGGAGAACTCGGCGGTCTGCTTGGTCTGCGCGAGCAGTTCCATCAGGCCGATCAGCGAGGCCACGGAAGAGTTCTTGAAGACGTTGAGGAATTCCGAAGTAAGCGGCGGAATGATGATCCGGTAGGCCTGGGGCAGCAGCACGTTCCAGTAGATCTGCGGCAGCTTGAAGCCCATGGCGCGCGCGGCGGATTCCTGGCCACGCGGCAGCGCCTGGATGCCGGTACGCACCTGTTCGCAGACCCGGGCGGCGGTGAACAGGCCCAGGCACACCACGACGCTCAGGTAGGCCGAGGTGGTCGGGTTCAGGTCCTGCTTGTACCACTCCTGCATATCGGCGGGCAGCAGGTCCGGGACCAGGAAGTACCAGATGAACAGCTGAACCAGCAGCGGCACGTTACGGAAAAGCTCCACGTAGCACGTGGCGATACCCGACACCAGCCGGTTCGGCACGGTACGCATCACACCCAGGATCGAGCCCAGCAGCAGGGCAATGATCCAGGCGACGACGGCGATGGCGATGGTCCAGCCCAGGCCGGCCACGTACCAGTCGAGATAAGTCTCGCTGCCCACGCCGGTGGACTTGAAGAACACGCCCCAGTCCCAGTTGTAATTCATTAGGGTCTCCCCTCAGATCGTTCGATGTACAAATGCCTGCCTGGGGAAACTCCGTTCCCGCCCGGCTTGGAGGCCAGGCACACGCGATCGGCTCGACAGCCACCGGTTCGAGTGTTTCCAGAGTTGCCAGCAGGGAGTGACCATCCCCTGAAAGGGCCGGGCCCCTTCAGGAGATAAGGTTAGTCAGAAATCAGGATTTCTTGTCGTCAGCCGCTTTATCGGTCGGCTTGGCGATCAGTGCCTTGAGTTCTTCGCTCATCGGGAAGTTCAGGTTCAGGCCTTTTGGCGGAATAGGCTGCATGAACCATTTTTCGTAGATCTTGTTGATCTCGCCCGAAGCGTAGGTGGCCTTGATGGCGTCATCGACAGCCTTTTTGAACGGCTCGTCGCCTTTGCGCATCATGCAGCCGTAGATTTCGTAGGACTGTGGGGTACCGGTCACGGCCCAGTCATCGGCTTTCTTGGCCTTGGCGGCTTCGCCGGCCAGCAGGGCGTCGTCCATCATGAACGCAACGGCACGACCCGATTCCAGCATCTGGAAGGATTCGCCGTGGTCCTTGGCGGAGATGACGTTCATGCCCATCTGCTTGTCGGCGTTCATCGCCTTGAGGATGCGCTCGGACGTAGTGCCGGCGGTGGTCACGACGTTCTTGCCCTTGAGGTCGTCGAAATCCTTGTACTTGGAATCTTTCTTGGACAGCAGCTTGGTGCCGATCTCGAAGATGCCAACGGAGAAGTCAACCTGCTGCTGACGCTCGACGTTGTTGGTGGTGGAGCCGCACTCCAGGTCCACGGTGCCGTTCTGCACCAGCGGGATACGGGTTTGCGAGGTGACCAGGTTGTACTTGACCTGCAGGTTGGGCAAGTCCAGGTCTTTTTTCAGTGCTTCGACGACTTTCATCTGGATATCGTGGGAGTAGCCGACCGGCTTGCCGGAAGCGTCCGCGATGTAGGAAAACGGAATGGAAGCATCGCGATGGCCCAGCGTGACAACGCCGGACTCTTTGATCTTTTTCAATGTGCCGGTCAGTTCGGCTGCGAAAACCGGAGTGCTGATCAGAGCGGCAGCAATGGCTGCGCCCAGGAGATGGGGAACGATACGCATCGATGTTTCCTCGACATTGTTTTTTTTATTTCGACCGGTTTGTCGGCCCTGAGTACTTCGAAGTGCCTGGCAGCTCCTGTTGTGTTGGCTTACAGGCATTCGTCTCCAGGAGTGTAGAGCATGAGTCGTGCCAGGCCAGGGTTATCTGGTTAACTTATTGTTTTAGATGGTAATTAATGTTTTGTTTCAGGTTTTATGCGGGCTGTTTTATCCGGTTAGCCGAACTGACTGGCGGGTCTTGTTCGGAAAACCGAATGCCCTGGAGCTTCATTAATCCTTGTGGGAGCGGGCTTGCTCGCGAAAGCGGTGTGTCAGCCACATTGATGTTGAATGTGCCGGCCTCTTCGCGAGCAAGCCCGCTCCCACAGGATCTGTGGCGGATTTCAGACAGCAAAAAGCCCCTGAATCGCTGGATTCAGGGGCTTTGGGTTTGCGGGCGATCGTTCAGGCCGCTTCGATCTTGCGGCGGTTGTGCTCGACCTTGTCCAGGTACTGCTGCAGTTTCTCCTGCTCGACCGGGGTGGTGAACAAGCCCAGCTTGCTGCGGCGCCACAGGATGTCCTGGGCATCGACGGCCCACTCGTCGCTGCACAGATAATCGACTTCACGGGTATAGAGGCCGGCGCCGATGTGCTCGCCCAGGTCGCTCAGGTTGTGCACGCCTTCGAGCATGCGCCAGGTACGGCTGCCGTAAGTGGTGGCCCAGCGGCGGGCAATGTCGGTTGGCAGCCAGTCGAACTTGTCGCGGATCGCCGAGCAAAGCGCCTGCGGGGTGGTCATGTTTTCACCGCCGGGGAGGGCCTCTACGGCGGTCCAGCTCGCACGCATTTGCATGAAATACGGGGCCAGTTGCGCCATCGCCGATTCGGCCAGTTTGCGATAGGTGGTCAGCTTGCCGCCGAACACCGACAGCAAGGGGGCTTCTTCACTGCCGCCCGACAGCGCCAGGGTGTAGTCGCGGGTCACGGCCGACGGGTTGTCGGATTCGTCATTGCACAGCGGACGCACGCCGGAATAGCTGTGCAGGATATCGTCGCGGCTGATCTGCTTCTTGAAGTGGGCATTGACCACCTTCAACAGGTAATCGGTTTCGCCCTCGGTGATCGCCACTTTGGCCGGGTCACCGGTGTATTCGCGGTCAGTGGTACCGATCAGGGTGAACTGGCTCAGGTACGGAATGGTGAACACGATGCGCTGGTCTTCGTTTTGAAGAATGTGTGCATGCTCGCCTTCGTAGAGTTTCGGTACGATCAGGTGACTGCCCTGGATCAGGCGGATGCCATAGGGCGATTCCAGCTTCAGGTCATCGCGAATGAACTTGGCGACCCACGGGCCGGCGGCGTTGACCAATGCCTTGGCACGGATCGAGAACAGGCTGCCGTCGGTACGTTCCAGGTGCAAGTGCCACAGGCCTTTGCTGCGACGGGCGTTCACGCAACGCGTGCGGGTGTGGATATGCGCGCCTTTTTCCCGGGCGGCCATGGCGTTGAGTACCACCAGCCGCGCATCGTCGACCCAGCAGTCGGAATATTCGAAACCTTTGGTGATCTCGCTTTTCAATGCGCTGTCGGCACCGAACTTCAGGCTTTTGGAGCCGGCGAGCTGTTCACGCTTGCCCAGGTGATCGTAGAGGAACAGGCCGGCGCGGATCATCCAGGCCGGGCGCAGATGCGGGCGGTGAGGCAGCACGAAGCGCATTTGCTTGACGATGTGCGGGGCCTTGGTCAGCAGCACTTCGCGCTCGGCCAGCGCTTCGCGCACCAGGCGAAACTCATAATGTTCGAGGTAGCGCAGGCCACCGTGGATCAGCTTGCTGCTGGCCGACGATGTGTGGCTGGCCAGGTCGTCCTTTTCGCAAAGGAACACCGAAAGACCGCGACCGGCAGCGTCCGCGGCAATCCCCACGCCGTTGATACCGCCACCAATGACGGCGACGTCGTAAACCTCGGCGAGAGGGGGCGTAGGCAAGGTAGAAGTGGGCATCGGCTGGCCTCGGGCTCTTTTTCGCAATATTTGAATTCGAACATAAATGTTCATTTGCGAAAATACTAGCCCATAAACAACGCAACAGCCAGCGGGCTTCGATTGAAAATACTGATCAAAGGAAGCTAAAAGGAAAATTTTCGAACACGAAGAGAGATTGAAGCCGACAGAGAGGCAGTTGCGGCGAGGGGATTTGTGGGAGCAAAGCTTGCTCGCGAAACAGGCGCCTCGTTCTTTGTAGAAACCGTGTCGTCTTCATCGCGGGCAAGCCTTGCTCCCACAGCATTAGTCTTGCCACAGGGTATTGGAGAAGGCGTTAAACCACCTCCAGCCGAATCTTGTGCTGGCTCAGCAATTGCGCCAGGGCCGGCACGGGTTGCTGGTCGGTCACCAGGCAGTCGATCAAGCTGATAGGCCCCAGGCGGACCATGGCGTTGCGCCCGAATTTGCTGGAGTCCGCCGCCAGCAGCACTTGCCGGGCGTTGGCGATGATGGCTTGGGAGACCCGCACTTCCTGGTAGTCGAAGTCCAGCAGGCTGCCGTCTTCATCGATCCCGCTGATGCCCACCAAGGCGAAGTCGACCTTGAACTGGTTGATGAAGTCGACGCTGGCCTGACCCACCACGCCGCCGTCTCGCCGTACGTTGCCGCCGGCGATCAGGACTTCGAAGTCGTCCTTGGCGCTGAGGATCGAAGCCACGTGCAGGTTATTGGTGATGACCTTCAGATGGTTGTGATTGAGCAGCGCTCGGGCAATGGATTCGGTGGTGGTGCCGATGTTGATGAACAGCGAGGCATGATCGGGGATCTGGGCGGCGATGGCTTCGGCGATGCGTTGCTTCTCGTCGCGCATCTGATCGGCGCGCATGGCGTAGGCGGTGTTTTCCACGCTTGAGTCGTAGGCGGCGCCGCCGTGGTAGCGACGCAGCAGGTTCACTTCCGCCAGTTGGTTGATATCGCGGCGAATGGTTTGCGGGGTGACGACGAATAGCTGCGCCATTTCCTCGATGCTGACATAGCCGCGTTCGCGGACCAGTTCGAGGATTTGCTGCTGGCGGGGAGGCAGATTCATGGGGCTTCCTTTGGGCTGCCGTACAAAATTTGCCCATGATGCCGCAGGAATCCACTCCCGACCAGTTTCAGAACCTTATCAGGCCTTATTCAGCGTCTTCATGGGGTTCCCAGTCACGGGTGCGGCTGACCGCCTTCTGCCAGCCGGCGTAGAGTTTTTCCTTCGCCTGCTCGTCCAGTTGTGGTTCGAATACACGCTCGATCACCGCTTTGCCGCGCAGTTCCTCCAGGCTGCCCCAGAAGCCGCACGCCAGGCCGGCCAGGTACGCCGCGCCCAAGGCTGTGGTTTCACGCATTTTCGGGCGCTCGACCTGAGTACCCAGGATGTCGGCCTGGAACTGCATCAGGAAGTTGTTCGCCACCGCGCCACCGTCGACGCGCAGGGCCTTGAGGCGTTCACCCGAATCCTGCTGCATGGCGTCGAGTACGTCGCGGGTCTGGTAGGCAATCGACTCCAACGCTGCGCGAATGATGTGATCGACGCGTACGCCGCGGGTCAGGCCAAACAGCGCGCCGCGGGCATAGGGGTCCCAGTAGGGTGCGCCCAGGCCGGTGAAGGCGGGCACCAGGTACACGCCATTGCTGTCCTTGACCTTGTTGGCAAAGTATTCGGTATCCAGCGCGTCGTTGATGATCTTCAGTTCATCGCGCAGCCACTGGACCGTGGAACCGCCATTGAAGACCGCACCTTCCAAGGCGTAGGCGACTTCGCCGCGCGGGCCGCAGGCGATGGTGGTGAGCATGCCGTGATTGGATTTGACGGCCTTTTTACCGGTGTTCATCAGCAGGAAGCAGCCGGTGCCGTAGGTGTTTTTCGCCTGGCCCGGCTCCACGCACATCTGGCCGAACAGGGCCGCCTGCTGGTCGCCGGCGATGCCGCCGATGGCGATGCCGCTCTTGGTGCGGCCATAGATTTCCGAGGAGGACTTCACTTGCGGGAGCATTTCGCGGGGGATGTCGAGGATGTCGAGCATCTTCGCGTCCCACTCCAGCGAGTGAATATTGAAGAGCATGGTGCGCGAGGCGTTGGTGTAGTCGGTGACGTGGACCTTGCCGCCGGTGAATTTCCAGATCAGCCAGCTGTCGACGGTGCCGAACAGCAGTTCACCGTTGCGCGCACGCTCGCGGCTGCCTTCGACGTTGTCCAGGATCCACTTGAGCTTGGTGCCGGAAAAGTACGGGTCGGTAACCAGGCCGGTGGTCTGGCTGATGTATTGCTCGTGGCCATCGCGCTTGAGCTGCTGGCAGATTTCGGTACTGCGGCGGCATTGCCAGACGATGGCGTTGTAGATCGGCCGGCCGGTGGTCTTGTCCCAGACCACGGTGGTTTCACGTTGGTTGGTGATGCCGATGGCGGCCACCTGGTCATGGTGCAGGCCAGCCTGGGCGAGGGCTTCGACCATGACCGCGCTCTGGGTGGCGAAGATTTCCATCGGGTCGTGTTCGACCCAGCCGGCCTGTGGGTAATGCTGGGCGAATTCGCGCTGGGCGGTGCAGACCACGTTGGCGTCGCGATCGAAGATGATCGCCCGCGAGCTGGTCGTACCCTGGTCGAGGGCAATGATGTAGTTCTTGTTCTGGATATCGGTCATGTCGATTGCCTTGGGACGTAAAAGGAAGAAGCCACGGCGCAGGTTCGATGGGCAAGAGCCTGCACCGACTGTTTCAGGATGTTCTGGGCTTGCCGTCAATGGCCGTTTTTGCATCCTTTGTAGCCGTTATGGCGCTGGGCAGGTGGCGGGCAATCAGCCCGCGATAGGCCGCAGCACCGAGGCAGGCACCCACGATAGGTGCAAAAATCGGAACCAGGAAGTACGGGATGTCGCGTCCACCCGTGAGGGAAATTTCACCCCAGCCAGCGAAGAAAGTCATCAGTTTAGGACCGAAGTCCCGCGCCGGGTTCATCGCAAAGCCTGTCAGGGGCCCCATGGAGCTGCCAATCACGGCAATCAGCAGGCCGATCAGCAGTGGCGCCAATGGGCCGCGAGGCAAGCCATTGTTGTCATCGGTCAGGGACATGATCACGCCCATCAGGATGGCCGTGATGATCACCTCCACGAGGAAGGCCTGGCCGGTGGACAGCGCTGCGTGCGGGTAGGTGGAAAACACCGAGGCCAGTTCGAGGCTTGCTTCGGTGCCGCGAATCATGTGCCGGGACTGTTCGAAATCGAAGAATAGGTTGCTGTACAGCGTGTAGACCAGGAGGGCACCGCAGAAAGCACCGGCCAACTGGGAAAGCATGTAGAGAGGCAGTTTGCGCTTTTCGAAGTCAGTGAAAATGCACAGGGCAATGCTGACGGCGGGGTTGAGATGGGCGCCGGAAATGCCTGCGCTCAGATAGATCGCCATGCTGACGCCAACGCCCCAGATGATGCTGATTTCCCACAAGCCGAAGCTGGCACCCGCAACCTTGAGCGCCGCGACACACCCGGTGCCGAAAAAAATCAGCAGGGCAGTGCCCAGGAATTCAGCCAGGCATTGGCTGGACAGGGACGGCTGTTGTAAAGCAGTTGTCATTCAAACCTCGGTTTTTGTTGTTTTGCTGCGCCTTCGATAAAGCTCGATGGCGCGATCTCCACCGAGGCAGGATCCTCATCCTGATCTCGTGTTGTTGCTTGAGACCTGCGATATGACTTTCAGTTTCGAAAAAATATAGACAAGAAACGCTGGTGTCAAAGGTCGAAAGTGAACCGTCGGTCACATTTCAACTATTCGTGGCGTGAATGACTCTTCCATTGGCGGTGGATCACCGGAACACGCGACGCCCTCCCAAGCCTTTTCGCTGACGATGGCTTAGAATCCGGCCACTCTTTTCTTCATTTCCTTGTCAGGAGCAGTCATGACACCCGCGTTGGATCTGCTTAAGAAAGTGCGCGCCGAACATCGCATCCACAGTTATGAACACGATCCCAAGGCCGCGTCCTACGGCCTGGAAGCGGCGGAAAAGCTCGGGCTGGATCCGGCGCAGGTGTTCAAGACGTTGTTGGCGGCCAGCGAAAAGGGTGAACTGTTGGTGGCGGTGGTGCCCGTGGCCGGAAGCCTGGACTTGAAAGGCCTGGCCCATGCCGCCGGGGTGAAAAAGGTCGAGATGGCCGACCCGGCGGCCGCGCAGCGTTCGACCGGTTATTTACTTGGCGGGATCAGCCCGCTGGGACAGAAGAAGCGTTTGCGCACTTTCATCGACAATTCCGCACAGCCGCTCGCCAGTATGTTTGTCAGTGCGGGGCGCCGTGGCTTGGAAGTCGAGTTGGCGCCTTCGGTTTTGAAGGAGCATACCGGGGCGGCGTTTGCCGATATTGGGCGGGCTTGATAGCCGGGTGGCTGCTGCGCAGCCAAGCGGGAGCAAGCTCCCTCGCCACAGGGGCGTAAGGCCTGGTCGGTGTTTTTATCCTTCGCTGTAGGGTGAAAATTCTGCTGATCTGTCACTGGATAACCCGTGCCGCTGCACCGCATGCTGGTGCATCATAAAAAGGAGAAGTGCCATGCAGCTTGCGTTTCATCAGGTCGATGCGTTCAGTGACCGGCCGTTCGGCGGTAACCCGGCGATGGTCTATCGGCTCGACGGCTGGCTTGCCGACGACTTGATGCAGAAGATCGCCGCCGAACATAACCTGGCTGAAACCGCGTTTCTGGTGCGTGAAGGCCAGCATTGGCATATCCGCTGGTTCACCCCCGCCACCGAAGTCCCGCTGTGCGGGCACGCTACGTTGGCCGGCGCTTATGTACTGTTCGAGGTCTACCACGAAACCGTCGAACGACTGGATTTCATCTGCAAGTCCGGCTCATTGAGCGTTACGCGCGAGGGTGATCGGCTGTGGCTGGATTTTCCGGCCGTCGTGCCTGCCGAGTTGGGCGCGTCCTTGGCCGTCCAGAATGCCTTGGGCGTCGAAGCGGTGGATGTGCTGAGTTCCAACGAACTGTTCGTAGTGCTGGAGTCGGAGCAAGCGGTGCTCGATTGCAAGCCGGACATGGCGGCCCTGGCAAAACTGCCCTGGCCCGGCGCTATCGTCACCGCGCCGGGGAGCAAGCATGATTTTGTCTCGCGCTATTTTGCCCCGGCGATCGGCATCAACGAAGACCCGGTGACCGGCTCGACTCACTGCAGCCTGGTTCCCTATTGGTCCAAACGCTTGGGCAAGCACGGCCTGACGGCTTACCAATGCTCGGCCCGGGGCGGGGCGCTGTTTTGCCGGCTGGAGGGGGAGCGGGTGAAGATCGGTGGGAATGCGACGTTGGTGGCCAGTGGGACGTTGATGCTGGGTTGACTCTGCACTCAAGCCAATGAGATCAACTGTGGGAGCGAGCTTGCTCGCGATAGCGGTGGTTCAGCTTGCATCGATGCTGAATGTGCCTACGCCATCGCGAGCAAGCTCGCTCCCACAGAGGTTTTCATTCTTCAGGTCTTAGCTGGCGCTGCTATGGCGCCGCACACCGCTGTCCATCGGAGGGATGTGCGCCGCGGTGCTGCCCGAGGCCTGGAACAGCACCAGGTGTTCAGCCGCCACGCGGATGCCGACACGGTCCCCAAGCTGATGGTCGGCATGGCTGGGGAAGATCGATTCCAATTGCGCGCCTGTGGGCAATTGCAGGCGATACAAGGTTGAAGCGCCCTGGAAGGTCTTGCCGACAATGCTGGCGGTGAGCGGACTGTCCGGTGCGTAGACGATATCGTCCGGGCGCAGCAACACGTCCACCGCGCCGCCGATGGGCCAGGTGTAGGCACGGTTACCGCGCAGGGTGCCCAACTCGGTCTGCACCGATTCCGGGCTGTCGAGCCGGCCGCGAATGAAGTAGCCCTGGCCAATGAAGCTGGCGACGAATGGCGTCAGCGGTTCGTGATACAGGTTGTAGGGCGTGTCCCACTGTTCCAGTCGACCTTCCTTGAATACCCCGACATGGTCACTGACGGCGAAGGCTTCTTCCTGATCGTGAGTGACCAGGATCGCGCTGGTGCCGCGGGCCTTGAGAATATCCCGCACTTCATGGCTGAGCTTGCGTCGCAACTCGCCATCGAGGTTGGAGAACGGCTCATCGAGCAACAGCAGTTGTGGTTCCGGTGCCAGCGCGCGGGCCAGGGCCACACGCTGTTGCTGGCCGCCGGACAACTCATGGGGAAAGCGCTTGCCCAGGTGCTTGAGGTTGACCAGTTCCAACAACTCTTCGACGACGCGATCCTTGTCCGGATGCTTGCGAATGCCAAAGGCGATGTTCTCGGCCACGCTCAGATGGGGGAACAGGGCATAGTCCTGGAACACCATGCCGATACGGCGTTTTTCCGGGGCGAGGGTGAAACCGGCGCGGGAAATGGTTTCCCCGGCCAGTTGGATTTCACCCTCGTGCACCGGTTCGAAGCCGGCAATGGCGCGCAACGTGGTGGTCTTGCCGCACCCGGACGAACCGAGCAGGCAACCGATATCGCCGGCATTGAGGTGCAGGTTGAGGTTCTGCACGACCCGCTGGTTTTGGTAGCCGCAGGCCAGGTTTTGCAAGTTCAGCAGCAGCGAGTGGCTCATGCGTGGCGATACGCCGGCTCGACAAGGAACTCGAGCAGCGCCTTTTGCGCATGGAGACGATTCTCTGCCTGGTCCCAGGCCACCGAACGCGGGTCGTCGAGCAAATCGAAGCTGATCTCCTCGCCGCGGTGGGCCGGCAGGCAGTGCATGAACAGCACCTCGGCATCCGCCAGGTCGAGCAAGGCCCGGTTGACCTGCAGCGGCGCGAACAACTCGAGGCGCTTGGCGGTTTCTTCTTCCTGGCCCATGGAGGTCCAGACGTCGGTACTCACCAGGTGCGCGCCGGCCACGGCCTGTTTCGGATCACGCACGATGGTCACCCGGTCCCCGGCCTTGGCGAGCAGTTCGGCATTGGGGTCAAAACCTTCAGGGCAGGCAATGCGCAGCTGGAAGTCGAATTGCAGCGCCGCTTCTATATAGCTGTTGCACATGTTGTTGCCGTCGCCGATCCAGGCCACGGTCTTGCCCTGGATCGAGCCGCGATGCTCGAGGAAGGTCTGCATGTCGGCCAGCAACTGGCAGGGGTGCAGGTCGTCGGACAGGCCGTTGATCACCGGTACGCGGGAATGGGCCGCGAACTCGGTCAGGGTGCTGTGGGCAAAGGTACGGATCATCATCGCGTCGAGCATGCTCGACATGACGATGGCGCAGTCGCTGATCGGTTCGCCGCGGCCCAGTTGGGTGTCACGGGGCGACAGGAAGATCGCCTGGCCGCCCAGTTGGATCATGCCGGCTTCGAAAGAGATACGGGTGCGGGTCGATGACTTCTCGAAGATCATTCCCAGCACGCGGTTTTTCAAGGGCTCGAACAGTACGCCGCGGTTACGCAGGTCTTTGAGCTCCACGCCTCGACGGATCACGCCGAGCAACTCATCGGGCGTTAAATCCATCAGGGAGAGAAAGTGCCTTGCGCTCATGATTGACTACCTTTTTGTAACTGACCGCAGATGCTCAAAGCCTTGTTTAATGAAAAAACGGGCGAGACCTGCGGCAAAAGCCGCACGGGGCGACGAAATAGGGGAAGGCGCGATCTTATAATTAAATGTCGCGTCTTACCAATAGGGCTACGGTTTTTGGGGATTTCAGCGAGGCCATCACGCGAAAGCGATGGCATATTTGTGGCCGGTTTCCTGACAGCAGCGACCCATTTGTACACTGGCGTTGCTGGGCTTGGCAATCAAGCGTGGCGGGCGCGCCATGGATGAGGGGCGGTTTGCACCGTGGCCCCCAGCCTTTCGCCTGTCTGCTGGTGGTTGTGAAACATTTCCTAATGCAAAGGCCTGGGTTATAAATGAGCCACAGCGGCACAGGAGCCCGAAATGGATTCGAAAGAGCAACAATTGATGGAATTGCTGGGGCTGACTGCACGCTCGCTGACGCACCTGACGGCTTCGGTGACTTCCATGTCATTCGAATTGCTGCGCAGCGATGACGAGGTGACCAAAGCCGCGGGTCGCCGGATGATCGATCGCATGGCCACCATCAGTAACGGGCTCGATGAGCATTGGCGGCTGATCGGCGAGCTGACGGGGGTGCCCATCGCTCAGGAACAGGTGGAAACCGTCGAAGAAATCCAGCTGCTGGCGCCGCCTCCCGACCAGCCTTGACGCCCGGTCATCGGTGGGCCTGATGCCCGGCAATTCACAGGACGAACGTCGCTGGCGCTGCCGGGAATCACGCGCCATAGTTTTGTTCCCGCGGCCGAAAACGCCCGCCACGAATAAAACAGAGACTGGCCATGACCAAGACTCTCCACCACCGTGCGTGCCATCTGTGTGAAGCCATCTGCGGCTTGACCCTCGAAACCACCGAAACCGACGGCCAGGGCCTGGCGATCACCTCGATCAAGGGCGATACGCTGGACACCTTCAGTCGCGGTCACATCTGCCCCAAGGCGGTGGCTTTGCAAGATATCCAGAACGATCCGGATCGCTTGCGCCAGCCCATGCAGCGCGTTGGTAATGAATGGCAACCCATTGCCTGGGACGACGCCTTTGCGTTAGTGGCCGAGCGCCTGGCGGATATCCAGGCGCGCCACGGCCAGAACGCGGTGGCGGTCTACCAGGGCAACCCCAGCGTGCATAACTATGGGCTGATGACCCATAGCAACTATTTCCTGGGCCTGTTGAAAACCCGCAGCCGTTTCTCGGCGACCTCGGTGGACCAACTGCCCCATCACCTGACCAGCTACCTGATGTACGGTCACGGCCTGCTGCTGCCGATTCCGGACATCGACCATACCGACTTCATGTTGATCCTGGGCGGCAACCCGCTGGCTTCCAACGGCAGCATCATGACCGTGCCGGACGTGGAAAAGCGCCTCAAGGCGATCCAGGCCCGTGGCGGCAAGGTGGTGGTGGTCGATCCGCGCCGCAGCGAAACGGCAGCCATTGCCAACCAGCATGTCTTTGTACGACCCGGCGGCGATGCTGCGCTGCTGTTTGGTTTGCTCAATACATTGTTCAGCGAAGGCTTGACCCGTGACAGTCACCTGCCGGTGGACGGCCTGGACGAGGTGCGTGAGGCCGTTGCCACGTTCACGGCTGAAGCCATGAGCCCGCTCTGTGCGGTGCCAGCAGCGCAGATCCGGCAATTGGCCCGGGACTTCGCCGGCGCGCCGTCAGCGGTGTGCTACGGGCGGATGGGGGTGTCGACCCAGGCGTTTGGTACGCTGTGCCATTGGCTGATCCAGGTGATCAACCTGGTCACCGGCAATCTTGATCGGGTGGGCGGGGCGCTGTGCACCGAACCGGCGGTGGACCTGGTCGCTACCACCTCGGGCGGGCATTTCAATCGTTGGCAGAGCCGGGTGTCCGGGCGTCCCGAGTACTCAGGGGAGTTGCCGGTGTCGGCCCTGGCCGAGGAAATGCTCACCGAGGGCGAAGGCCAGATTCGTGCGCTGGTCACCGTGGCCGGCAACCCGGTGCTGTCCACACCCAACGGGCGGCAACTGGAGCAGGCCCTGGACGGGCTGGAGTTCATGGTCAGCGTCGACTTGTACATCAACGAAACCACGCGTTATGCCGACCTGATCCTGCCCTCGACCTCGGCCCTGGAAAACGATCATTACGACACCACGTTCAACCTGTTCGCGGTGCGCAACGTGACCCGTTTCAACCGGGCGATCCTGCCCAAGCCCGAGGGCGCGCTGCACGATTGGGAAATCTTTGTCGGCCTGGCCAAGGCCTTCGCTGCCCGGACCGGCAAGGAGCTCAAGCCGACCATGCCCCCCGCGAAAATGATCGATTTTGGCCTGCGCAGCGGGGCGTATGGCGACGCCTCGCCGCACAAGTTGTCCCTGGCGACCCTGTTCGACCATCCCCATGGCATCGACCTCGGCGCACTCAAGCCCAACCTGGCTGCGCGTCTGAAAACCGAAAACCAACGGGTGCAGGCTGCGCCAGCGGTGATTCTTGCCGACCTTGTGCGCTTTGCCGCGTTGCAGGCGCCAAAACCGGACGAGTTGCTGATGATTGGCCGTCGCCATGTGCGCAGTAACAACTCCTGGATGCATAACTTCCATCGACTGGTGAAGGGCAAGCCGCGTCATCAGTTGCTGATGCACCCGGATGACCTCGCCAGTCGCGGCCTTGTCGACGGGCAACGCGTGACCGTCAGTTCGCGGGTGGGCGTCATCGAAGTCGAGGTGCTGGGCAGCCTGGACATGATGAAAGGCGTGGTCAGCCTGCCCCATGGCTGGGGCCATGCCCGGCCGGGCGTGCAGATGACCATTGCCAGCGGACAGCCGGGCTCCAGCGCCAACGACCTGACCGATGATTGTCAGCTCGATGAGTTGTCCGGCAACGCGGCGCTTAACGGCGTACCGGTGAAGGTGGCGGCTGCGTAAAATTGTCTCTGGAGCAGGTTCGGCTTTCCGTTACAATGCGTCACCGTGTCGACAACTTAAGTCGCAAAAGTTTTAAGCCGAGGTGCTCCATGGATATCATCGAAACGATTAAAGACCAGATTGCCAACAACACCATCCTGCTTTACATGAAAGGCTCGCCGAACGCGCCACAGTGCGGTTTCTCGGCCAAGGCTGCTCAGGCGGTGATGGCGTGTGGCGAGAAGTTTGCCTACGTGGACATCCTGCAGAACCCGGAAATCCGCGCCAACCTGCCCAAGTACGCCAACTGGCCAACTTTCCCACAGCTGTGGGTGGGTGGTGAACTGATCGGCGGTAGCGACATCATGACCGAGATGGCCGCCGACGGCTCTCTGCAGGCCACGATCAAGGCAGCTGTGGAAGCAGCAGCGGCGAACAAGACCGAAGCCTGATCTACACATCCGTATTCACCACGCCGGTTGTGACTGAATGCGGACACTGTGGGAGCGGGCTTGCTCGCGAAAGCGGTGGGTCAGTCGCTATTGATGTTTCTGATACAACGCTTTCGCGAGCAAGCCCGCTCCCACAGGGGATTTAAGTGAGTCTGGAGTCCAGGCAATAAAAAGCCCCGCCTCTCGAAAGAGGGCGGGGCTTTTTAGTGGCTTGCTTTCGGGGAAGCTTACTCTTCACCCATCTGCGATTGCAGGTAGTTCTCAAGACCGACTTTGTCGATCAGGCCCAATTGGGTTTCCAGCCAATCGATGTGCTCTTCTTCGGACTCGAGAATGTCTTCCAGCAGTTCACGGCTGCCGAAGTCACCAACGCTTTCGCAATGGGCGATGGCGACTTTCAGGTCCTTGTGGCCTTCGCGCTCGATTTTCAGGTCGCACTCAAGCATCTCGCGGGTGTGTTCGCCGATGTGCAGCTTGCCCAGGTCCTGGACGTTCGGCAGGCCTTCGAGGAACAGGATGCGCTTGATCAGCTTGTCCGCGTGCTTCATCTCGTCGATGGATTCGTGGTACTCGTGCTTGCCCAGCTTGTTCAGGCCCCAATCCTCGTACATGCGCGCATGCAGGAAGTATTGATTGATCGCGACCAGCTCATTGGCAAGGATCTTGTTGAGATGCTGGATGACTGTAATGTCGCCTTTCATGATGAGGCCTGCCCTGTAATAGCTGTGTATAAGGCCGAGTTTGAGCCGCGCATTTACGAGTGTCAAACCTAAGTTATTGAATAATAAATGAAAATTAATCGGAATAAGAATGTTTGTGTTCCGCGTCTGGACGCTAAGCATTTGATTTGCAGGCATAAAAAAACCGGACATTGAGTCCGGTTCCTTGAAAACTGTCTATTACGCCGCGGTAAATTCTACCGGGTAGGGGATCGAGGCCTGTGCCGTTTGCACTTTGGCGAGGGTTTCACGAACCACTTCCTTGGCCAGGCAGGCACATTTGCCGCATTGGCTGGCTACGCCGGTGGCCTGGCGGACTTCGCGATAGCTGCAGCAACCTTCGTAGATCGCTTCGCGGATTTGCCCGTCGGTGACGCCAGTGCAGAGGCATACATACATAAGTGAGAACCGTCGCTGGTTGTGACTCAATTGGGACGGATCTTAATGTTAACGAGAATGATTGTCAAAGTGGTTTCTCAAGGTCTTGCGCCAGAGCGTTGCCGGGCTGACGAACGGTTTATCCAGGACGACTGATGCGGCATGAAACCGGACGGCGATTTTTCGATGCCACCGAAAAACCGTTGAAGACAGTCCAAATGCGCGGTGTATGATGATCGGCCCTTGCAAGCGGGTTCGTGTCACAGGGCTGTCGCCTGAGGGTGGCAGGCTGGCCCGGACCTTGTTTTCACGCTATTACATCAGGAGATATCCAATGAGCGTACTCGTAGGCAAACAAGCCCCAGACTTCACCGTTCCAGCCGTCCTCGGCAACGGCGAAATCGTCGACAGCTTCACCCTGTCCTCGGCCATCAAAGGCAAATACGGCCTGGTGTTCTTCTATCCACTGGACTTCACCTTCGTCTGCCCGTCCGAGCTGATCGCACTGGATCACCGCATGGATGACTTCAAGGCGCGCAACGTTGAAGTGGTCGCTGTTTCGATCGACTCGCACTTCACCCACAACGCCTGGCGCAACACCCCGATCAACAATGGCGGTATCGGTCAGGTGAAATACACCATGGCTGCCGACATGAAGCACGAAATCGCCAAGGCCTATGACGTTGAGTCCGAAGGCGGCGTGGCCTTCCGTGGCGCGTTCCTGATCGACGACAAAGGCGTTGTCCGTTCGCAGATCATCAACGACCTGCCACTGGGCCGTAACATGGAAGAACTGATCCGCCTGGTCGACGCGCTGCAATTCCACGAAGAGCACGGCGAAGTCTGCCCGGCCAACTGGAAAAAAGGCGACAAGGGCATGGACGCATCGCCTGAAGGCGTGGCCGCTTACCTGACCGAGCACGGCGGCCAGCTGTAAGCGCACCGAGGCATAAAAAAAACCGGCCCATCATGGGCCGGTTTTTTTATGGGTGTTTCAAACCGAATGATCGGCAGAAACGCAGAACCCTGTGGCGAGGAAGTTATCTGTGGGAGCAAGGCTTGCCCGCGATGATGGCGATGCGGTCCTTCAGAAACCGAGTCGCCTGTGTCGCGAGCAAGCTTTGCTCCCACAAGTCTTGTTCCCAGAGCTCCCCTCGCCACAAGAGCGCCGTGCGCTTCAATCAGAACTTGATGAAGTGCTTACGGTAATGCTGCAACTCGGCAATGGACTCGCGGATGTCGTCCAGGGCCAGGTGGCTGCCGCCTTTCTGAAAGCTGTCGCGCACTTCTGGCGCCCAGCGCGCGGCCAGTTCCTTGAGGGTGGAGACATCCAGGTTGCGGTAGTGGAAGTAGCTTTCCAGGGATTTCATGTGGGTGTACAGGAAGCGACGGTCCTGGCAGATGCTGTTGCCGCAGATCGGCGACTTGCCCTTGGGCACCCATTGCTCCAGGAAGGCGAGGGTCTGGGCCTCGGCCTCGGCCATGCTGATCGTGCTCTCGCGCACCCGCTGGGTCAGGCCCGAGCCGCCGTGCTGGCGAGTGTTCCACTCGTCCATGCCGGCGAGGATCTCGTCGCTGTGATGGATCGCGATCACCGGGCCTTCGGCCAGGGTGTTGAGGTCGCTGTCGGTGACGATGGTGGCCATTTCGATGATGACGTCGGTATCAGGGTTCAGACCGGTCATTTCCAGGTCGATCCAGATCAGGTTCTGCGGGTTTTGCATAGGGAAGCTCCTCGGCGTAGCCACGCAGTTTAGCCTAGGCCGGCCTTTGGGCGTGCTAAACTCGCGGCCGTTTTACCCTATTCGCTGCATTTCTTCATACGGAACACCCATGGCCAAACGCCAACTCAATCGTCGTCAAAACTGGCGCATCGAAAAGATCCAGGGCGAGCGCGCAGCTCGCGCCGCCAAACGCGAATCCAGTGCTGTCGAAGCCCTGGAGGGTGGCGACCTGGGCCCTGAACAGACCGGCCTGGTGATCGCCCACTTCGGCGTGCAGGTCGAGGTCGAGGCCCGGGAAGGCGAACTGGCCGGCCAGGTGTTCCGCTGCCACTTGCGCGCCAACCTGCCAGCGCTGGTGACGGGCGACCAGGTGGTCTGGCGTGCCGGCAACCAGGGCATCGGCGTGATCGTCGCGCAATTGCCACGCCACACCGAGCTGTGCCGCCCGGACAGCCGAGGCCAGCTCAAGCCCGTGGCCGCCAACGTCGACATGATCGTCATCGTGTTCGCCCCGTTGCCCGAGCCCCACGCCAACCTGATCGACCGCTACCTGGTGGCCGCCGAACACGCCGGCATCCGTCCGTTGTTGCTGCTCAACAAATTCGACCTGATCGACGAGCACAACGCCCCGGCGCTGAACGCCCTGCTGTCGGTCTATCGGGATTTGGGGTACCCGGTGCTGGAAGTCTCGGCCCACCACGGCAACGGCATGGAGCAATTGCAACAGCAACTGGACGGGCGCATCAGCGTGTTCGTCGGCCAGTCCGGCGTCGGCAAGTCGTCGCTGGTCAACAGCCTGCTGCCGGAAGTCGAGACACGCGTCGGGCCGTTGTCCGAGCTGTCCGGCCAAGGCACTCACACCACCACCACGGCGCGGCTGTTCCACTTCCCTGGCGGCGGTGAATTGATCGACTCGCCGGGTATCCGCGAGTTCGGCCTGGGCCACGTCAGCCGGGCCGATGTGGAAGCAGGGTTCATCGAGTTCAACGAGCTGATCGGCACCTGCCGCTTCCGCGACTGCAAGCACGACCGCGAGCCTGGTTGCGCCTTGCTCAAGGCCCTGGAAGAAGGCCGCGTGCATCAGCAACGGATGAACAGCTACCGCTCGATCATCGCCAGCCTGCCGGAAAGCAGTTACTGATTCTAAAAGGAATGTGAGTCGAGAGGATCTGTGGGAGCAAAGCTTGCTCGCGAAATAGGCGCCTCGGTCTTTGAAAGACCGCATCGCCTTCATCGCGGGCAAGCCTTGCTCCCACGGTCTGTATCGGCTCTTAGGTCACTGCGCCGGCGGTTCGGCCGGCTTCGGCGCCGCGTCGTCGAACAGGTTCAGGCGCTCGCGCAACTCATGGGCCGGCACGGGTTGCTGGTCCGCCGGCAACGCGTTCGGATCGACCGCCGCGCCAGGTGTGACGGGCGAAGCAGGAGCTTCCCCCGGCGCACCCTCGCCCTGGGCCGGATCGGGCGCCGGATCGTCAGTCTGCGAACCTTCGATGGCCTGCTGGGCCTTCTTGGTCAACACCACGATATCGATACGCCGGTTGACCGGGTTGAACGGATCCTTGCGGTCGAACAACGCCGAAGACGCATAACCGACCACCCGTGCCACCTGCTCATCCGGGTAACTGCCGGCCACCAGGGCGCGACGGGCCGCGTTGGCGCGGTTGGCCGACAACTCCCAGTTACCGAAATCGCCTTTGCCCACGTAAGGCTTGGCATCGGTGTGACCGCTGATGCTGATCTTGTTCGGCACCGCCTTGATGGTGTCGGCCATGGCCAGCAGGATGTCTTCGAAATAAGGCTTCAGGCGCGCGCTGCCAGAGTCGAACATCGGCCGATTCTCGGCGTCCATGATCTGGATGCGCAAGCCGTTCGGCGTGATCTCGAACAGAATCTGATCCTTGAACTTCTGCAGTTCAGGATTCTCTTCGACCTTGTTCTGCAATTCCTGCAGCAGCAACTCCAGGCGCTCGCGCTCAATCTGCTCGGCCATGCCTTCGACCTGCTCGGTATCCGTCGTCACCTTGTCGGGCTGAGGCTGGGATTTGACTTCAGGGTTGAGGGTCGTGTCCGGCGCCAGGGTCGGTGAGCCGCCCAGGTCGATGATGTACGGCGTGCCGCTTTCAGTAAAACCCACCGGGTCCTTGAAGTAACCGGCGATGGCGATCTTCTGCTCAGGGGTTGCCGTGGACAGCAGCCACAGCACCAGGAAGAACGCCATCATCGCCGTCGCGAAGTCGGCGAAGGCGATTTTCCAGGCACCCCCGTGATGCCCAGCGGCTATGCGCTTGACGCGCTTGATGATGATCGGCTGGTTATTTTCCATAACTTAGCGACCGCGAACCGCTTGTTCCAGCTCGGCAAAGCTTGGACGGTGCGCCGGGTACAGGACCTTGCGACCGAACTCCACCGCCAGCGAGGGCGGCATGCCCGAGGCCGAGGCCACCAGGGAAGCCTTGATGGCCTCATAGACATTGAGTTCTTCCTTGGCGTCATGGGCCAGGGAAGTGGCCAACGGGCCAAAGAAACCGTACGCGGCCAAAATACCGAAGAAGGTACCCACCAGTGCCGCACCGACGTGCAGGCCGATGGACTTCTGGTCGCCATCGCCCAGGGAAGCCATGGTTACCACAATGCCCAATACCGCCGCGACGATACCGAAACCAGGCATGGCGTCGGCGATGCCGGTGACGGCGTGGGACGGGTGCTCCAGGTCTTCCTTGAGGCTGTACAGCTCCATGTCGAACAGGCCTTCGAGTTCATGGGGCGCCATGTTGCCGGACGACATGATGCGCAGGTAATCACAGATGAACGCCGTCATGCGGGCGTCCTTCAGCACCGAGGGGTACTTGGCGAAAATCGGGCTGGCGGCGGCGTCTTCGATGTCGCCTTCGATCGCCATCATGCCTTCGCGGCGGCTCTTGTTGAGGATCTCGTAGATCAGCCCCAGCACCTCCAGATAGAAGGTGTGGCTGAAACGCGAACCGAACATGCTCAAGGACTTCTTGAGCACATGCATCGTCATGTAGCCGGGGTTGGCCTGCAAAAATGCGCCAAGGGCCGCACCACCGATGATCAACACCTCGAAAGGCTGGATCAGCGCAGCAATCTTGCCATGGGAGAGTACGTATCCGCCGAGCACGCTCGCGAACACGACAATGATGCCGATAATTTTAGCCATAGATAGAAAGTACTTACTTAGTCGGGTTCAAGGTCATATTCGGAAGCTGAAAAATCTCTTCTTCTACTTATCGGCAAAACTGCGCCAGACTATAGGCTGTTCTGGCGAAAAGCCAATTTGCCCCGTTCCGGGCGTAGAGAATTCATACGATGATCACGTCCAGCCATGACTAACGAAACCAAGGTTCCAACGCCTCGACCGAGCACCCTCGAAGGCTGGGTAAAGCTGCTCAACGGCGTGCATCTGCCGGTGCCCCAGGCCAGCCATGACCTGGTCTGCAAGGCCATCGCCGACAGCCGCCGCTCATTGCGCGACATCGCCGACCTGATGCAGGACAGCCCCGCCCTGGCCCTGAGCGTCATCCGCGAAGCCAACCATCACACCCATGGCAGCCTTGCAGAACCTGCGGAAAACCTCGAAGTGGCGATCAACCGCCTCGGCCTCAAGCGCACCGAGGAACTGCTCGCCCGCCTGCCGTCATTGCCGGGGCACGAAATCCCCATCGCCTTGCGCCAGCTGCAATTGATCAGCCAGCACGCCACGCAACAGGCCAATGGTTTTTTTGCCAGCCGCCTGGCGCGACTGTGGCAAGACATACACTGGGGCAGCCTGTTGTTCCTGTCGCCACTCTGGCCCCTGGCCCTGACTCATCCGCGATTGCTCGGGGAGTGGGAGTTGCGGGTCGCCCACAAAGGCGAGCCCGCGCGCAAGGTAGAGCGCGAGCTGTTCGGCGTCAGCCTGCTGGAAATCTGCCTGGCGCTGGTGGAGACGTGGCGCTTGCCCATCTGGATTGCGCAAGGTTATCGCCTGCTGCTCAATGAACGCCGCGAGCTGGTGCAGGTCCTGCGCATCGCCCGGGACAGCGAGCACCCGCTGCGCCAGCAGAATCGCCTGGACGATGACCCGACCCTGCGGCGCTGGCTCAATCAACCGGCCAATACCGTGTTGCTGGCCAACGGCCTGGCACTTTCAGCGCAACACGCCTGGGACAGCCCCCACACTGCCCGCTGGCAATACCTCACCAGTTTGTATCTGCAGATGCCGATCGATGAGGTCCAGCAACAGCTGCACCAACAAGCCGTCACCAGCGCCCGTCATGACGCCATGCCGGACCTCTGGCATCCGGCCGTGGCGTTGCTCTGGCCCTGGGGCAGCCGTCGCATCCACCCCGGCTTGCTACCTCCTCCCCCACCCAGCGCCGAAGACCTGAGCCAGTGGCGCAAGCAATGTTCCGCACTGCTGGTGGAACCGAGCCCCTTCAGCAATGCCATGCACCTGACCACCTCGGCACGGGACGTGTTGGTGGCCTGCGGCATGCGCCGGGTGATGATCCTGATGGCCGACCGCACCCAGACCAGCGTGCGCGTACACCAGATCGCCGGCCTGCCCAAAGAAGCCGCGGCCATGAGCTTTACCATCAGCCAGAGCAAAATCTTGCAGCGGTTGCTGGCCCAGCAGGCCCAGGTTCGCCTGAACCCGGACAACAACGCGCAGTTTTCGGCGCTGCTGCCACCGGGCCTGCGCAGCCTGTTCCGGGGGGAGCACCTGCTGCTGCGCTCCCTGACCTGCAATGGCCGGGTGATCATGCTAGTGGCGGTGGACCAGGGCGGCGGGCCGTTCTCGGACGTGACCGTGCAAGCCTTCGGCAAAACCGTGCAATGCATCGAAAGGGCCCTGCATACCTTTACCAACCGCGGCCGCTGAACTTGCTACAATCTTTTCCCTTTGCGCCCCTGGAGACCTCACATGCCTGACTTCTCTGGCTTGCCGTTGGTGATCGAGCCGAGCGAACTGCTGCCGCGCCTCGACGCCCGCGAACTGATTCTGGTGGACCTGACCAGCGCCGCCCGCTACAGCACCGGCCATATCCCCGGCGCACGCTTCGTCGACCCCAAGCGTACCCAGCTCGGCCAACCGCCGGCGCCGGGCCTGCTGCCGGCCAAAGCCGACCTGGAAACCCTGTTCGGCGAGCTCGGGCACAACCCGGATGCGGTCTACGTGGTCTATGACGATGAAGGCGGCGGCTGGGCCGGGCGGTTTATCTGGCTGCTGGACGTGATCGGCCACTCGAACTACCACTACCTCGACGGTGGTTTGCTGTCGTGGCTGGACGAAGGCCTGCCGGTGTCCGTCGAAGTGCCTGCGCCCGTCGCAGGCCCGGTCAGCCTGACACTGCACGAAGCGCCCACCGCCACCCGTGAGTACCTGCAAAGCCGTCTCGGTGCTGCCGACCTGGCGATCTGGGACGCTCGCGGCCCGCTGGAATACTCCGGCGAGAAAGTCGTCGCAGCCCGAGGCGGGCACATTCCCGGCGCGGTCAATTTCGAATGGACTGCCGGCATGGACCCGGCGCGCAACCTGCGCATCCGCAAGGACATGCCGCAAATCCTCGAACAATTGGGCATCACGCCTGACAAAGAAATCATCACCCACTGCCAGACTCACCACCGCTCCGGCTTCACCTACCTGGTGGCCAAGGCGTTCGGTTATCCACGGGTCAAAGGCTATGCCGGTTCCTGGGGCGAATGGGGCAACCACCCCGACACCCCCATCGAGCTTTAAAGGTTCTTAAGGACAGTTAATGAAAAACCGTTTGTTCATCCTCACTCAATACCTGCTGCCCCACCACCTGCTGTCGCGGCTGGCCGGCTGCATTGCCGAATGCCGCGTGCGCTGGTTCAAGAACGCCTTCACCGCGTGGTTTGCCAAGCGCTACCAGGTGGACATGTCCCTGGCCCTGGTGGAAGACCTGACTGCCTACGAGCACTTCAACGCCTTCTTCACCCGCGCCCTGAAAGACGGCGCGCGCCCACTGGACGAAACCCCGGGCGCTATCCTCAGTCCCGCCGACGGTGCCGTCAGCCAGCTGGGCCCGATCGAGCACGGCCGGGTCTTCCAGGCCAAGGGCCACAGTTTCAGCGTGCTGGAATTGCTCGGCGGTGATGCGGCCAACGCGGCGCCGTTCATGGGCGGCGATTTCGCCACCATCTACCTGTCCCCCAAGGACTATCACCGCGTGCACATGCCACTGGCCGGTACCCTGCGGGAGATGGTCTACATCCCCGGGCGGATTTTCTCGGTCAACCAGACCACCGCCGAAAACGTTCCGGAGCTGTTCGCCCGTAACGAGCGCGTGGCGTGCATTTTTGACACCGAACGCGGGCCGATGGCCGTGGTGCTGGTGGGCGCGATGATCGTGGCGTCCATCGAAACCGTCTGGGCCGGGCTGGTGACACCGCCCAAGCGCGAGCTGAAAACCTTCCGTTATGACGAAGCCGCCCGCGCGCCGATTCATCTGGAAAAAGGCGCCGAACTGGGTCGCTTCAAGCTGGGTTCGACGGCCATCGTGCTGTTCGGGCCGGACCAGGTGAAATGGGCCGAAGGCCTGGTTGCCGGTTCGCCAGTACAGATGGGCCAGGGCCTGGCATTGCCGAAAGCCTGATTCACACCCGCCCCTTGAAGCAGGCCTGTAGAGGCAGGCCTGCGGGAGTAGGATTGTGAGAGCAAGGCCTGTGGGAGCAAGGCTTGCCCGCGATGAACGATGACGCGGTCCAAAAGAAACCGCGGCGCCTGCATCGCGAGCAAGCTTTGCTCCCACAGCACATTCAGGGCAACGCGCCGGCCTGTCAGCTGCTAGAGTTGGAACATCACGTTTATTTCCCGCCGGAGCCCGTACACGGCATGAATGAGACCAGCCCTCTCCAGCTATTGCGCGTCCTGACCCCGACACAATCACGCCTGTCATTCTGCGATGCTACGCCAAAGGACCTCAAACGCTGGATCGCCAACCTGCCCAAGGCCAACATCGGCGAAACCGCCCGCCTGTTGTACCAAGCCCTTGGTGAACTCAACCAACTGCTCACACCCAGCGACAATCGCCTGCAACTGCTCGAGCTGCTGCGGCCCGAGGTGTATTACGTCTGCAAGCACCTGGAGCGGCACTTCCTGCAACAGGCCATCGTGCTGGATGATCGCTCGCGCAAGATCGTCAACCTGTGCCAGGCCCTGCAAACCCAGCTGGCGATGGGCTACAAACAGATCGTGACGCGTATCGCGTCGAAATACACCAAGGACCGTGCCCGCCTGCTGAGCACCGCGCTGCAACGGGCGCTGCATGCCCTCAACGGCCCGCTGCTGCGTGCGAGCCAGCTGTACAGCCCAGTGCCCGAGGGATTGTGGCTCGATTTGCATCAGTTGTACCGGATCGCCTGCCTGCACCGCTTGCAGCACTTGAGCGTGAGTGACGAACTGGCCAGCCAGGTTCATCAATTGAACGCCGAGCAAACCTATGTCGTCGCCTTGTTGCTGGGCGCTTCACGCAGCAATCAATTGCGCCAGAGCCAGATCGGACGACTGACCGAAGTGCTCGAATCCTGGAGCCAGTGGGTCAAGCTGGACCCCGCCACCAGCGCTACCAGCCTGTTCGCGGTCGCTCCGGAGCTGGATGTCGGGCCACGCTATCGTTCCAAGTTCCGCGCCGAACAGCAGCCGACCTTGCAGGGGTTCGATCCACAGCCCCTGGTGCGCATAATCGCCACTCACCTGGAACAACCTGCCGAGCACAGTCTGCCAGTACCGAGTGGCATGAGCATCGACACCCTGCATCACCTGCATGCAGCCTGGGGCGAAGCAGCCGAGCGCAGTTTCCAGCGCACCGAGGGCAACGGCACGCTGACGCTGTGCGTGGGCATGAGTGCGCTGCACTACTACCTCGGCGGCGAGCGCTCTTTCAACGAAATACTGAAAAGCCCCACCACCCGCAAGGCCCGCTTCGAAGCCTCGCCGAGCAAGACAAACGACACCTGGGGCCAAGCCTTCGACGCCGCCCCTGTCGGCGACAGCGACCTGCTGCCCTATGAAGAAATCGAGTACCCGGTCAACCCAGCCGATGACGATGGCACCAGCTCCGACAACCAGCATCACTTCCCCACCTACGACCTGCCGATCATCAACCACAGCCCTGGCGGCTATTGCCTCGGCTGGCCCAAGGAAGTGCCGGAACAACTACAAGCCGGGGAAATGATCGGCATCCGGGACACCAGCGACCAGGCCTGGAGCGTTGCCGTGGTGCGCTGGATCCGGCAAGTGCGCAACGGGGCCATGCAAATGGGCATCGAGCTGGTGGCACCGCACGCCCAGCCTTGCGGGCTGCAACTGGTCCGGGAAAAAAATGAGCACGGCCACTACCTGCGCGGGCTGTTGCTTCCCGAGATCAGTGCCATTGACCTGCCCCCAACCATGATCGCCCCACGCCTGCCTTTCCAGGAGGGCCAGCATGTGCTGATCAATACCAACGGCCAGGAACGCCGCGCCGGCCTGGACCGCCGGGTCACCAGTACCCACAGCTTCAACCAGTTTTCCTATCACCCGGAAGACTCAGCCGAGACTGGGGATGGCGGCGACCAAGAGGGGAATTTTGATTCGTTGTGGAAGTCGCTCTAGGCAGCCAACGCGTAACCCTTTGTGAAGAGAGAATTCTCTGTGGGAGCAAAGCTTGCTCGCGATGCGGGCACCGCGGTTTTTTTATAGACCGCGTTATCGTTTATCGCGGGCAAGCCTTGCTCCCACAGCTAGATCCCCTCGCCACAAAGATTGCGACAGACTCAGAGCTGCCCGTCACGATCCCTGAAGCCCAACAGGTACAACACCCCATCCAGCCCCAAGGTTGAAATCGCCTGCCTGGCCGACTGCTTGACCAGCGGCTTGGCGCGGAACGCCACGCCCAGGCCCGCTATCGCCAGCATCGGCAAGTCGTTGGCACCGTCGCCCACGGCGATGGTCTGCTCCAGGCGCAGGCCTTCTTTTTCAGCCAGTTCACGCAGCAGGTCCGCCTTGCGCTGGGCATCGACGATCGGCTCGACGGCCACGCCAGTCACCTTGCCATCCACCACTTCCAGTTCGTTGGCGAACACGTAGTCGATGCCGAGCTTGGCCTGCAACTGCTTGGCGAAGTAGGTGAAGCCGCCGGACAGGATGGCAGTCTTGTAGCCCAGGCGCTTGAGTTCGGCGAACAGCGTCTCGGCGCCTTCGGTCAGGCGCAGGGAAGCGCCAATGGAATCCAGCACGCTGACGTCCAGCCCCTTGAGCAGTGCCAGACGCTCCTTGAAGCTGGCGCGGAAATCCAACTCGCCCGCCATGGCTCGCTCGGTGATGGCCGAGACCTTGTCGCCCACGCCGGCCGCCTTGGCCAGTTCGTCGATGACTTCGGCTTCGATCAGCGTCGAGTCCATGTCGAACACCGCCAGGCGGCGGTTACGGCGGAACAGCGAATCTTCCTGGAAGGCGATGTCGACATTCAGTTCCTGGGCCACGCTGAGGAACTCGGCACGCAACGCCTGGGGATCGGCCGGTTCACCGCGCACCGAAAACTCGATGCAGCCCTTGCCCTTGTCGTCCGGGGTGTCCAGCGGCATGCGCCCGGACAGTCGGTCGATGTGATCGATGTTCAGGTCATATTTGGCAGTGATCGAGCTGACGCGCTGCAACTGTTCGGCGGTGACCTTGCGGGTCAACAAGGTCACGATGTGGCGTTTCTTGCCCTGGCCAGCCACCCAATGCCGGTAATCGTCCTCGGACACCGGGGTGAAGCGCACCTGTTGGTCGAGCTTGTAGGCGGTGAACAGGATGTCCTTGAGCACGGACTTGCCTTGTTCGGCGTCCGGGATTTCAACCAGGATGCCGAACGACAGCGTGTCGTGGATCACCGCCTGACCGATGTCGAGAATGTTCACACCACCCTGGGCCAGAACGCCGGTAATGGCCGCAGTCAGACCCGGACGGTCGCTGCCAGTGATGTTTATCAGGACGATTTCGCGCAAGGCGCACCCCCGCAGGTGGAAAAAAACCGCATTCTACCCACATTCAGTGACCATCGGGCACCGCCAGTGCTTTGCCGGTCATGGGGCTATCGCTATACTGCGCGTCAATTTCACGGACAAAGAGCCGAGCTCAGTGAACCGGCCCACGCCAGTCAAAACCGACAACTTCTTCCTGCTGATCTTCCGTGCACTGCGTCACCGTCGTGTGCCGATTGCATTGCGCATTGCCAGCCATAACGTGATCCTGGTCGCCCTGGCCCTGGTCATCTATGCCTGCGTGATGGGTTTGCAATTCAAGCAGGCCATGCACGAGCAGGCCGATGCCCTGGGTGAAAGCCTGACCACCCAGACCGCCACGTCCGCCACCGAGCTGCTGGTGTCCAACGACATCCTCAGCCTCAATGTGCTGCTCAACAACCTGACCAAGAACAAACTGGTGGCCCACGCCGCCATCTACAGCGTGGACAACCGCATCCTCGCCGAGGCCGGACAGCGTCCCAAGCCGGGCCTGCTGAGCGAGTCCGGCGGCATGTACCAGAGCAAGATCACCTTCCAGGACGTGACCGCCGGGCAGCTGCGCATCAGCCTGGACATGGACCAGTTCCAACAACCAATGACCATCAGCCTGCAAAGCATGGGCATCCTCAGCGCGATACTGCTGGCGCTGGCACTGGCCTTGAGCCTGCGCCTGGGGCGACACATCTCTACGCCGCTGCTGCAATTGCGTGTCTGGCTGCGGGACATCGACGAGCACACGCCGGCCACCCAGCGCCAGGACGAAATCGGCGACCTGGCCCGGCAACTGCACGCCAGCTTCGCGCCGGAACCTGAGCCGGTGCCGGAACCCGAAGACATCGACTACGCGGACGACGATGCCGAGCCGGGCTTCGAAGTGCGCAACCTGCGCGACCCGGGCTTCGATGAAAGCCAGCCAGTGCCTGCCTCCAAACCGGCGCCACGCCACGTGGTACGCACGGTAGAGGACGAGGAAGACGACGACGCGTTCGCCGACCTGCGGGACGAATCAGTCGATGGAGCCCCTCAACCGGTCGCCAGGCCAGTCGCCTCGAACCTGCCCCAGCACAGCGCCGTACTGGCCGTGCAACTGGGCGCCCAGGATCAACTGCGCCGCCTGCCCCAGGCGCGCCTGAAGGAGTTGCTCGAGCGCTACCGCGACTGCCTCGACCAGGCCGCATCGCTCTATCAAGGCGAACTGCACACCCTGAACGATGGCAGCACGCTGATGCTGTTCCACACCGAAGACAGCGGTGATGACTACCTGACCAACGCCATTTGCTGCGGTGAGTTGCTGCGCGCCTTGGGCCACCAGTTGCAGATCGAAGTCGCCGACAGCGGCATCACCCTGCAACTGCAATTGGGCCTGACCCTGGGCGATGGCTTGTTCGGCCTGAGCCAGATCGACCTGCTGCTGACCGAAACCGCCCAGGACGCCCTGGCGCTGTCGCAACACAGCCGCAACCTGCTGCTGGTGGAGCGCAAGATCAACGACGACGCCCTGATCCGCCAGCGCGCCCGCATCCGCCCCATCGCCAGCCCCGAAGGCGCGTGCTGCGTGGAGCGCTTGATGGAGCCTTATCCATCGATGCTGGAGCGGCAACTGGCACGGATGCATGAACGCCAGGCCTGAGTCTCAGGACTTGAAATGACGAAGCCCGCAGACGAGTGATTGTCTGCGGGCTTTTTTGTTGCCTTCAGCGCCGTCATCGCGAGCAAGCTCGCTCCCACAGGGGGACCTCTGCAAAGCCATAGATCCAGGACATCACCGGCCCCGTGGCGAGGGAGCTTGCTCCCGCTGGGCTGCGGAGCAGCCCCAAAACGGCTGAAGGATGCATGAGAGTGCCGAGCCTAAGACGAGCAATTGCCTGCGGGCTTTTTTACTGCCTTCGCTGGCCTCTTCGCGAGCAAGCCCGCTCCCACAGGGGAACTCTGTCAGCCACAGATCCAGTGTGGGAGCGGGCTTGCTCGCGAAAGGGCCGGCCCAGGCACCAGAGAATCCAACCGGCAGAAACAACAAAGCCCGCATTGATGCGGGCTTTGTCTTGTAATCCAGTCCTGGCGTCAGAACCTGAACACTTCCATGTCCGTGCGAATCGGCAAGGCCATGGGAATCTTGTCCTTTTCCTTTTCTACCGGCTTGGCCGGGGCAGGAGCAGCCTTGCGCGGGACTTCAGCCGCAACAGGAGGCTGGTTGGCCAAAGGCTTGAGCGACACGGACAACTGTTCGGCCAGGCGTTGCAGGAGCACGCCCTGGGCCTGGACCTGTGCCGCCGTGGTGCCAGCATGTTGCTCTTGCAGATGAACGATGCGGTTCTCACGCACCTTGCCACGCCGGTCGATCAATCGCCATTGGGCATCGAGCACTGCCGGCTGGGCTTTACCCGAGTCCAGGCGGGTAATCGACAGCAGCACCTGTACATCCGGGGCGAAGCCTTGGGTCGCAGGTGCGAGCACTACACGCTGGCTGTCCAGATGCCCGGCGACCTGGCGCAGCAGCAACTGATCGATGTCAGAAGACAGGCTGCCGGCCCAACGACCATCCGTGGCGGCCTGCAGGCTGCCGTCCGGTTGGCGTTGCAACAAGGTTTCGCGTTGCAGGTAGTCGGCGATCAGGACCGGCCCCAGCAATACTGCCATGCCTGTGCTTTGCGCAGGCTGGGCCGGGGTTCCGCTGTCCAGTTGGTACAGCGACACCGGCTGGTTCATGCTGCAGCCCGCCAGGCCAAGCAGGCCGGCGAGCCACAAAATAGGAAGGCGCAGAGCAGTCATCGTTCCGTCCAGGTGGCAGCCACAAGGCTTGCCACAGTGAAAAAATACTCGGTCATTATGAAGAACGCTCGGCCACGCCGGCGCTTGAAAGGGCCTATCATCCGTGAATATGCGCGCCGACTCCAGCGCGAAAGTATCGATCTGCGGCATTTAATCGCAGACCGAGCCCTCTACTACGCCTAATTGAGGTTTTCGACGAGCAGCGCATCGACTCGCTGAAACCCTCTTGGAAGCTTGTTGCCCCGCCGACCGCGTTCACCCTTGTAATGCTCAAGATCGTCCGCCTTCAACGACAGCGTGCGCTTGCCTGCCTGCAGCACAAGCGTGGCGCCTTCCGGCAACACTGCAATATCCGTGACATATTCTTCACGACTGGCGACCCGTTCGCCGGAAATACCAATAATCTTGTTGCCCTTGCCTTTACCCAGCTGTGGCAGGTCGCTGATCTTGAACACCAGCAACCGGCCTTCGGTGGTAACCGACGCCAGCCAGTTGCTCTCTCGATCGGCCACCGACCGCGGCGCAATCACCTTGGCGTTGTTCGGCAGGCTCAACAACGCCTTGCCCGCCTTGTTCTTGGCTTGCAGGTCCTCGCCCTTGACCACGAACCCGTAACCCGCGTCCGATGCAATTACGTACAGTCCATCATCATCTGGCATCAGCACGCATTCAAAAGTTGCACCCGGCGGCGGCGTTAAACGACCGGTCAGCGGTTCGCCCTGGCCACGAGCCGACGGCAGGGTGTGGGCTGGCACCGAATAGCTGCGCCCGGTGGAGTCGACGAACACCGCAAACTGGTTGGAACGCCCGGCCGCCAAGGCCTTGAAGCCGTCCCCGGCCTTGTAGGAAAGCCCCGTCGCGTCAATATCATGCCCCTTGGCGGAGCGCACCCAACCTTTTTCTGACAGCACGACGGTGACTTTCTCGTTCGGCAACAGGTCGTGTTCGGTCAGCGCCTTGGCTTCGGCACGCTCGACGATCGGCGAGCGACGGTCGTCGCCGTAGGTTTCGGCGTCCTTGAGCAGTTCGGTGCGTACCAGCTTCTTGAGCTTGGCTTCGCTGCCCAGCAGGGCTTGCAGCTTGGCCTGCTCTTTGAGCAGTTCATCCTGCTCGGCGCGCAGCTTCATCTCTTCCAACCGCGCCAACTGCCGCAGGCGGGTGTCGAGGATATAGTCGGCCTGGATTTCACTCAGGGCAAAACGGGCGATCAGGCTGGCCTTGGGGTGCTCCTCGGTGCGGATGATGTGGATCACTTCATCCAGGTTGAGGTAGGCAATCAGCAAGCCGTCCAACAGGTGCAGGCGACGCTCGACCTTGTCCAGGCGGAATTGCAGGCGCCGGCGCACGGTCTTGACCCGGAACTCGAGCCATTCCACCAGCAACGCCCGCAGGTTTTTCAACTGCGGCTTGCCGTCCAGGCCAATGATGTTGATGTTGACCCGGTAGCTGGACTCCAGGTCGGTGCTGGCGAACAGGTGCTGCATCAGCGCGTCGTGGTCGACCCGGCTGTTGACCGGGATAATCACGATGCGGCACGGGTTTTCGTGGTCGGATTCGTCGCGCAAGTCAGCCACTTGCGGCGCTTTCGACGGTTTTGCCTGCATCATTGCGGCAATTTGCTCCAACACCTTGGCCCCGGAGACCTGATGCGGCAGCGCCGTGACAATGATGTCGCCGTCTTCTATGTGGTACACGGCGCGCATGCGCACCGAACCACGACCGGTCTCGTAGATTTTCAGCAGGTCGGCACGCGGCGTGATGATTTCCGCCTCGGTCGGATAGTCCGGGCCCTGGATGTGTTCACAGAGCTGCTCCACCGTGGCTTTCGGCTCATCCAGCAGACGCACGCACGCCGTGGCCACTTCCCGCAAGTTGTGGGGCGGCACGTCAGTGGCCATGCCCACGGCAATGCCGGTGGTGCCATTGAGGAGAATATTCGGCAAACGCGCCGGCAAAACCAGGGGTTCGTCGAGGGTGCCGTCGAAGTTCGGCCCCCAGTCCGCGGTGCCCTGGCCCAGCTCGCTGAGCAGTACTTCGGAATAGCGCGACAACCGCGCCTCGGTGTAACGCATGGCCGCGAAAGACTTGGGATCATCCGGCGCCCCCCAGTTACCCTGGCCGTCCACCAGCGTGTAGCGATAGCTGAACGGTTGAGCCATCAGCACCATGGCTTCATAACAGGCCGAGTCGCCGTGGGGGTGGAACTTACCGAGCACGTCACCGACGGTACGCGCCGATTTCTTGTGCTTGGAATCCGCATCCAGCCCCAGCTCACTCATGGCATAGATGATCCGCCGCTGAACCGGCTTCAAACCGTCGCCGATGTGCGGCAAGGCGCGGTCCATGATCACGTACATGGAGTAATTGAGGTAGGCATTTTCGGTGAAGTCAGCCAGCGATCGGCGTTCTACGCCGTCTAAGCTGTCTGCAAGAATGTCGCTCATGCGGGCCTCATCAGTTCGTTGTCTGGCGCAGCAGCATGGTGCCGTCGCGCTGGGTAAATTCAAGTTTGTTCAGGGCGCTCATGCCCAGCAGCACTTGCGTGCCACCCAGGCCTGGCGCCACCAGGGCACGGACATCGCGCAAGACGATGTCACCCAATTGCAGCCGGTCGATGCGGGTGCGATAGCCCTCACTCAAACCGTTGGCGGTACTCAACGTCACGCCGAAACCTTTTTCCAGTTTGAGGCGCTCGGCCAACTCCACCGGAATCGCCACGTCGGTGGCGCCGGTGTCGAGCATGAACTCCACCGGCTGGCCGTTGATCTGGCCGCTGGCGACAAAATGCCCCTGCGTATTGCCGACCAACTTCACCTCGATAAAACCTTCGCCTTTTTGCGAATACACCTGGGTATTGGGATTTTGCTGACGCTGCTCCCATTGGGCAAAAAAACGCGTCGCCAGAAACAGCGCCGCACACCAAGCCAGGATCATCAGCACCCGGCCGGCGCGCTTGCCGGGCAGTTGCTGGCTCATGGCGCGGCGCTCCAGCCACCGTCGGGCGCAGCAAAATGCCAGACGATCGGCCGAGTTTCGCCGTCGGCGCGGGCACCGTCGTTGTTGTCCAGGCCGACCCAGGCGCCCTCAGCGTTCACCACCAGCGCTTCGGCCAGCCCGTAGGGCTGTGGGTAACGGCGATTGTCCTGCAATGCCTCGACGGCAAACGACCAGCACCGCTCCACTTGGGCGGTCTGGGGGTCACGCCGACAGATCTCAAAGGCGTTGCGTTCCAGGGTAAACAGCTTGCCATTGAACAATGACAGATCGGCGAAATCCCGCGAAACCGCCTTGGCCTTGGGGAATTGCGCCGGCTGCATCTCCAACCCCGCTTCGCTCAGCAGCACGCAATTACCCTCGCAGTCCCACACCGTTTGCTGGCGCTTGATCAGCAGCAGGCCGCGACGCTCGCGCTCGGTCGCCAACCACAGTTGGTCACCAGCCGGGTTGACCGCCAAGCCTTCGAACAACGCATTGAAATGCAGCAACATGCCACTGGCGCGGGCCTGGCGGATCATTGTTGGTGCGATTTTCAACCAGGACGCCGGCCCCTCCGTCGGCACCTGCAACACCGCGGCATGGGACTCACTGACCACATAACGATTACCAGCGCTGTCGCAACTGATGCCTTCAAAATCCAGCTCGCCACCGCGCAGGAACGACGCCGCCCAGGTTCGGGATTTCAAGCCCCAAGGCAACCCGCTGTCCGGCACCTTCGGCACCTCGATTTCAACCACTTCGGCTTGCCAGACCGGCGCATCGACGGGCGTGAGGCGGTAGATCCGGTCATCGTCGCGATCGGACACCGTCCACATGTCGCTGCCGCACAGCGCCAGCCCCGACAAATTGCCGCCGCGCATGCCATCAACGGCATGCTCGGACAGCAGCTTCAGTTCCGGTGCAGGCCCTGCGGCCACAACCCCCGCCCACAGCAACAACGCCAGGGCGAAACCGTTGCGCATCAGGCCAGCACCTCGGCCAGGTTCCCTTTGGATTCAAGCCAGGATTTGCGGTCACCCGCGCGTTTCTTCGCCAGCAGCATGTCCATCATTTCCGACGTTGCCTCGAAATCATCCAGGGTCAACTGCACCAGGCGGCGCGTGTTCGGGTCCATGGTGGTTTCACGCAACTGCGGCGGGTTCATCTCGCCCAGGCCCTTGAATCGGGTGACCTGCGGCTTGCCGCGTTTTTTCTCGGCCACCAGGCGATCGAGAATGCCGTCGCGCTCGGCTTCGTCCAGGGCGTAGTAGATCTCCTTGCCCAGGTCGATGCGGTACAGCGGCGGCATCGCCACATAGACGTGGCCGGCATCCACCAGCGGGCGGAAATGCTGAACGAACAAGGCACAGAGCAACGTGGCGATGTGCAGGCCGTCGGAGTCGGCGTCGGCGAGGATGCAGATCTTGCCGTAGCGCAGCTGGCTCATGTCGGCGGCGCCCGGATCGACACCGATGGCCACCGCGATGTTATGCACTTCCTGGCTGGCCAGCACTTCGCTGCCGTCCACTTCCCAGGTATTGAGGATCTTGCCCCGCAGCGGCAGGATCGCCTGGAACTCCTTGTCCCGCGCCTGCTTGGCCGAGCCGCCGGCGGAGTCACCTTCCACCAGGAACAGCTCGGAACGCATCGGATCCTGCCCGGCACAATCGGCGAGCTTGCCCGGCAATGCCGGCCCCTGGGTGATGCGCTTGCGCTCGACTTTCTTGCTGGCCTTGAGACGGCGGCCGGCGTTATTGATTGCCAGCTCTGCCAGGGCCAAACCGGTTTCCGGGTTAGCGTTGAGCCACAGGCTGAACGCGTCCTTGACCACCCCGGAGACAAACGCCGCCGCTTCGCGGGACGACAGGCGTTCCTTGGTCTGGCCGGAAAATTGCGGTTCCTGCATCTTCATCGACAGCACGAAGGCGATGCGTTCCCAGACGTCTTCCGGCGCCAGCTTCACGCCACGGGGCAGCAAGTTGCGGAACTCACAGAACTCGCGCATCGCATCGAGCAAACCCTGGCGCAAGCCGTTGACGTGAGTACCGCCCTGGGCCGTGGGAATCAGGTTGACGTAGCTTTCCTGAACGCTTTCGCCGCCTTCGGGCAGCCACAACAGCGCCCAGTCCACCGCTTCCTTGTTACCGGCCAGGCTGCCGCAGAACGGCTCGTCGGGCAGGCGTTCGAAACCGTTGACCGCGTCCACCAGGTAGGAGCGCAGGCCATCTTCGTAATGCCATTCGACTTTCTCGCCGGTGGCCTTGTCCTCGAAACTGACCAGCAGCCCCGGGCACAACACAGCCTTGGCCTTGAGCACGTGCTTGAGGCGGCTGACGGAAAACTTCGGTGAGTCGAAATACTTCGGGTCCGGGGCGAAATACACGCTGGTCCCGGTGTTGCGCTTGCCGACGGTGCCGACCACTTCCAGCTCGGTGGCCTTGTAGCCGTCGGCGAAGGTCATCTGGTATTCGTTGCCGTCACGCTTGACCCGCACCCGCACCTGGGTCGACAAGGCGTTGACCACGGAAATACCCACCCCGTGCAGACCGCCGGAGAACTGGTAGTTCTTGTTGGAAAACTTGCCGCCGGCGTGGAGCTTGGTGAGGATCAGCTCGACGCCCGACACACCCTCTTCGGGGTGAATGTCCACCGGCATGCCGCGGCCATCATCGCTGACTTCCAGCGAGTGATCGGCGTGCAGGATGACCTGCACCGAACGGGCGTGCCCGGCCAAGGCTTCGTCGACACTGTTGTCGATGACTTCCTGGGCGAGGTGGTTCGGCCGACTGGTGTCGGTGTACATGCCGGGGCGCTTGCGCACCGGGTCGAGGCCCGAGAGGACTTCGATGGCGTCTGCGTTATAAGAGCTAGCGCTGGGAGTGGCCATGGGGTCTCGTCGTCAGTGTTCAATGAAAAAGGGGCGATGGGCTCACAGCGACGTGAAGTCGATCGCCTGGTACAAATCGGCGCCAATGCCGGCAAAACTCAACAGCGCCGGCAACTGCTGGGCAAACCCTTGGAAACTGTGGTCGCCGCCGGCCTGGATGCGCAAGGCACAGGCGCGGTAATACTGCTGGGCGTGGCGATAATCCAGCGTTTCGTCACCGGTTTGCAACCATACCTGAAACCGCTGCGGATCCCGGGGCGCCGGCACTTGCAGTTCGGCCAGGGCCGTAACGTGGTCGTGGGTCAATTCCCAGGTTTCGTCGGTGTACAAATTCTTCTGCGTGCCCAGGTAGCCGTCGAACAGCCGATGCGGGCTGACGGCAGGGTTGACCAGCAGGGCCTTGAGCCCGTGGCGCTCGGCCAAGTGAGTGGCATAGTAGCCGCCGAGCGAGCTGCCGACCAGCAGCGGGCGCCCCAGTTCTGTAATCGCCTGTTCCAACTGACCGATGGCCTGGCGGGGGTGGTGATGCAAGGCGGGCACCTGCAACTGGTCGCTCAGGCCCAGGCGCGTCATCACTTGCGTCAACTGGCTGGCCTTGGTCGACGCCGGGGCGCTGTTGAGGCCATGGATATAAAGGATCGAACCCGACATTGCCGACTCCCTGGGTGTTGGGCAAAAGCCGGAGTTTACAGGGAGATTGCGGTGATTGGGGGGGATTTGACCGTGTTGTTGCCTCCTATGACCCGTCGATCACAGCACCTGTGGGAGCAAAGCTTGCTCGCGAGGCGGCCTGACAGCTGGCCTGGTTCTCCGGTCGTACTCCGATCCGATTGTGGGAGCGGGCTTGCTCGCGAAGACGAAGGCACATTCAGCATTAATGCAAGCAGACCCACCGCTATCGCGAGCAAGCTCAGCTCCCACAGGGATCGGCGGTGGGCATTGATCCCGCACCCACCACCACTCCCTCTGTGGGAGCCTTCTCGCTTCTGCTCGCGGTGTGGTCAGGGTTGTGTGTTGACGTTGTCCAGCATCCGATTCGCCAATAAAGCGCCCAGCTCAATCAGTTGCTGAATGCCAAGGGCAACATGGCGTCGCGAGCCTTTCAGGTCGAAGGCAAGGTCGCTGACCATGGCATCGGCTGAGGCCAGGGTTTCGCTGAGGTTGGCCAGCAGGCTTTCGGTGTCGACGCCGTCCACGACGGTGAACAGTTGACCTGAGGGCTTTTTCTTTTTGGCTTGAGGTTTGGGATCAAGATAATGGTCGATGGCTCGCTTGGCGGCTTCATCGAGTATCGGGGGAATCTGGCTGGCTTCGGGAGAAATGGAATCTTTTTTTGTTGGCCCAGAGTTATCTTCAGACATGTTGGCGCTCCACTAGGATTGAAATAACGCCCTCCTACTTTCGGGTTTCCAGGCCCGGCCGCTGAACTTTCAGCGACGGGAAAAGGTTAGCGACAGCCCTTCCCACCCAGCAACCGCCAGAGCTCGTCGGAAAAATCTGCTTGAACCAGGAAGGATGTCCGACCATTCCCACAAACCCTGGTCGGCTGTCAGCCGCCATCGCGAGCAAGCTCGCTCCCACACAGGTTTTTGGTCGTTTATAAGATCAGCGTCCACCGCCGATCTCTGTGGGAGCAAAGCTTGCTCGCGATGGCGGTGGGTCTGCTTGCATCCATGCTGAATGTAGCGCCGTCTTCGCGAGCAAGCTTTGCTCCCACAGGTCCTGCTCAAACAAGTCTGATGGGTGTACGACCGTGAGAACCAGGTCGGCTACTAGGCCGCCTCGCGGTGGACGTTGATCTCGGCGCCCCGTTAACCACGATGGCCGAACGCAGGCATTGCGCAGTGGGCATCCCGGCATGGATGCCGGGATAGCCGCGCTGGGCCATGGATGGCCCTTCGCGGCGGGCCCACGGAGCAATGCCGGAGTGAGGGCATGCCGAGCCCTAGCGAGGCACCGAGTGGTGGGGCAGGAGCGCTTTGGTTACTTTCGCGCTTTTCGAAAGTGACCCGCCGTCAGGGCGGAACCCTAAGCGGCCGTTACCGCAGCAATGGATATGTACTCAGTCAGGCCGCCATCGCGAGCAAGCTTTGCTCCCACAGATCTGAAAGATGTACAACCGGGAGAGACAGGCCAGCTGTCAGGCCGCCTCGTCCTCAGTACCCGTTGGAGCCATAGTCCGGGGTAAACGCAAACCCAACCACCCGCTCAACCCCCGTCTCCAATCGCCCATCCGGCAACAACCGCAACCACCGATACCCCGGCGCCTGCGAGCCCACCGCAAAATCCTCACTCCCAGGCTCAAACTGAATACAGGTCGAAGGCGAAGCCAACAAACGAACCCCCTCGCGCACCCGATCAACCTCCTGATGCACATGCCCCCACAACACCGCCCGCACCTGGGGAAACCGATCCAACACCGCAAACAGCGCCTCAGGATTACGCAACCCAATCGGCTCCATCCACACACACCCAATCGAAACAGGATGATGATGCAGGCACACCAAGTGATGCCGCTCCGGCGCCTCACTCAAGGCATTGGCCAACAGAATCAACTGCTCCTCGGCCAAAAAACCCGGCACCGAACCAGGCACGGCAGAATCGAGCATCGTCACGCGCCAATTGCCAATGTCCACCACCGGATCGAGCAACCTGCTCTTGACCGTCGCCTTGAGCATCACCTGCGGCTCATCATGGTTACCGGGAATCCACCGCGCCGGCGCATCGATTCGCGCAGTCAATTGCCGAAACGCCTCGTAGGACTCCAGCGTACCGTCCTGGGACAGGTCCCCGGTGGCGAGCATCAGGTCAATGTCCGGCTGCTGCTTGAGCACCAAATCAATGACCGCCCGCAAACTGTCACGGGTATTCATGCCCAGCAACGAGGCATCGGCCTCGGCGAACAAATGGCTGTCAGACAGTTGGACCAGCAACGCCGCATCGGCAGTGGTCAAGCTGGATACGCTCGGCAAATCGCTCTCTCCCAGGCGCAGTCACGCCGTTGCATGAAGCCGCAATTATGCTGGGGGACGATCGAAAGGGGAAACCCGCGAACCGGAACCGGTTCACAACTACCGAACGACTTCGAACTCGTGGCCCAGCGCCAGGCAATGACTCAGCCACTCGCCCAGGAACAGGTTCAACTGGGCTTTTTCATCCGGCTGGTGCATCGAGGCATTGGGGTAAGGATAGATGCCACGAAAGCGTCGTGCATGTTCGGCACTGACAACTTCGGCCATGCGCGCATCGTGATAGACCTGGACCTCCAGTTGCGGCACCGGCAACCAAGGCAGGCTGTGCTCCTGACGCACTTGCAACGTGGTGGTGTAGGGACAGGTCTGCAGCACTTCCAGGGCCAGCACGCCCAGCATCTGGTCGCCGTGGGTCACGGCGATGCGCCGAGGCGCCGGGTCGTTGCGCATGTCCGGCAACAAGCGCATCAGGCGATGCGTAATTGGCCTCGCAGGCGGCCTGCAACCCCACCAGATCGACGCGATAGCGGTCGCGCAGCTTGTTCAGGACCATAGCCCCCTCACTTCATCGCGATTCAAGGCCAGCCATTGCAAGGCAATGATGCTGGCCGCGTTGCAGATACGCCCGTCGCGCACAGCTTGCAAGGCATCTTCGTAGGCCCAGACCTTCACCCGAATGTCCTCGGCTTCCTCCAGAAGGCCATGCAGGCCGCCTGCCCCCGTGCTGTCGCAACGCCCCAGGTACAAATGTACGAATTCATTGCTGCCGCCCGGCGATGGAAAATATTTGGTCATCGGCCAAAGCGCAGCGAACACAAGCCCAGCTTCCTCCTGCGCTTCGCGATGAGCAACTTCTTCCGGTTGCTCGTCCTTGTCGATCAGGCCGGCCACCAGTTCCACCAGCCAGGGGTTGGTGGTCTTGCCGATGGCACCCACGCGAAACTGCTCGATCAACACCACTTCATCGCGCTGCGGGTCGTAGGGCAATACGCACACGGCGTCATGACGCACGAACAACTCACGGCTGATCTCACGGCTCATACCACCGGCAAACAACTCGTGGCGCAAGACAAGGCGGTCGAGCTTATAGAAACCCTTGAAGCAGGTTTCACGCTTGACGATGTCCACGGTGTTCGGTGTGGCGTTGGCGAAATCGGTCATGACAATCCTCGTGTGCAGTCGATCAATACGAGGTTCCAACCTCGGCTTCGCGCCATCCTAACGCGCCCGTACCCTTTGATGCAGCCCCTTTCCACTCATCGGGATGGACGGCAGAAGGTGAAAGAACTCTAATGAGCTTAGTGGCGAACTGATTGTCCTGCTGGCAGTCGAAGCGGGTAACTTTTCGCCTTTCCCTGTTCCATGAAGGACGCCCATGTCGCTTTTCAAAACTGCCTCCGTGGCCGCCATTGCCCTGACCCTGGGCGCTTGCCAAAGCCTGTTCCAACCCAATTATCGCGCACCGCTGGAAACCACCCGCGATGCGTCGGAACAGCTGCAACAAGGTTGCGCCAGTGCCGACTGCCCATTGGTGAACATCGATACCCTGCACTTTCCCACCGAGCCAGCCCTGGACGGCATCGTTGAAAAGCGCCTGCTGCAAATGACCCGCACCACCCCGGACGCCCCGGCGGCGCCGACGCTTGCCGCCTATCGCGAGCAGTTCCTGCGCAACGCCGCCCCCCGCAACAGCAGCTATTTGCAGGCCAAGGTACGTGAGCAACATGACGGCCTGGTGATCATCGAATTGTCCAGCTACCTGGACACCGGCGGCGCCCACGGCACGCCGGGTCGCGGCTTCATCAACTATTCGCGCCAGCAACACAAGGTGCTGACGCTGTCGGACATGCTGCTGCCGGGCCAGGAAGAAGCGTTCTGGAAAGCCGCCCAGGTCGCCCACAACAGTTGGCTGATCAGCACCAAGCTGGATCAGGAACCCGAATTCCTGAAACAGTGGTCCTTCCAGAAAACCCCACACGTGGCGCTGACCTACGGCGGGGTGATCCTCAAGTACGAAGTGAGCACCATCGCGCCGTACGCCCTGGGCCACATCGAACTGAAGATCGCTTACCCACGCCTCAACGGCATCCTCAAGCCCGAGCTGTTCCCCGGCCGTAGCTGAAAGCCCGGCCCAGCAACAGTTGCAGCAACCCTGCCAGGATCAGCGACGGCAGGGTTGCGCCGACGTCCGGATAGAGGTTGGCCAGCAGGTGATAAGTGCTCACCCCACCCAGCCAGGCCAACAGGGCCGGCCAGCGCAACGCGGCCGACACCCCTTGGCTGCTGCGTTTGCGCAGGATGAAGTGGTCCACCAGCACCACGCCGAACAGCGGTGCGAACACCGAGCCGATCAGCAACAGGAAGTTCTGGTATTGCGCCAACGGTGCGAAGCAGGCGATCAAGGTGCAGATGACGCCAATCGCCAAGGCCAGGTGCTCGACTTTCAACCCCGACAGCATGCCCGTCGACACCGCCGCCGAGTGAATGTCGGCGAAGGCGTTTTCCGACTCGTCCAACAGAATCAGCAGCAGCGGAATACCCAGCCCGGCGCCAGCCAAGGCCAGTAGCAACGCGTTGACTTCACCGCTCGGCGCGAACGCCAGGGTGTAGGCCACGCCCAGGCTCATCAGCCAGACGTTACCGATGAAGAAGCCCACGGCAGTGCCGCCGAAGACGTTCTTGGCGCGCTTGCCGAAACGCGAATAGTCGGCAATCAGCGGCAACCACGACAGCGGCATCGCAATGGCGATGTCAAACCCCACCGCCAACGGCATAGAACCATCGCCTGCCTCGGCCCACAGCGCAACCAGATCAGCCTTGGCGAACAGGTTCCAGGTCAACCAGATGCAAGCCGCCAATAGCAACCAGATGCCCCACTTGCGCAGGACCTTGCGCACGAACGTCAGCGGCCCGCTCACGGCGAGCAGTGTCGCCAGGGCGCCGAAGAACAGCGTCCACAGCAGTGGGTTGGAGCCCAGGCTGCCTTCGCTGAAGGCTCGGGCACCGAGCAGGCTGGCGGCATCACGCATGACGATGATTTCGAACGAGCCCCAGCCGATCAACTGCAGCAGATTCAACACCGCCGGCACGCTCGCGCCCTTGCCGCCGAGGCTGAGCTTGAGGGCAGCCATGGCCGACAGGCCGGTGTCACTGCCGATCACCCCGACGGCGGCCAGCAGCAGAACGCCCACCAGCGTGCCGAAGAAAATCGCCAGCAACGAACCACTGAGACCCAGGCCCGGCGCGAGCAAGGCACCGACCTGCAAGACCATCAGGCCGATGCCCAGGGAGAACCACAGGGAAAACAGATCGCGGGCGCCGAAGACGCGTTTGTCCAGGGGGACGGCGGTGTCTGGGGAGTAGGTGCTGGGTTGGATGTTCAAGGGTCGTTGTCTCAGAGGGATATTTGTTGTTCTGATGATCGCAATCGCGAGCAGGCTCGCTCCCACAGGGGATTTACGGTGGACACAAGATTTGTGAACGACCGAGATCCACTGTGGGAGCGAGCCTGCTCGCGAAGGCGGCAGTGAGGACACCGCCACCCTCAGCTCAGCCCAAATCAGACTTTCTTGTAAAGCTGACTACCTTCCTTCTTGAACCGCTCAGCCTGCTCCGCCAAGCCCTGGGCGACATCGACATCCACCGCTTCAATGCGCTGGTTGGCCGCGTACTCGCGCACTTCCTGGGTGATTTTCATCGAGCAGAATTTCGGCCCGCACATCGAGCAGAAATGCGCCACCTTGGCCGAGTCCTTCGGCAGGGTTTCGTCGTGGTACGAGCGAGCGGTGTCCGGGTCCAGGCCGAGGTTGAACTGGTCTTCCCAACGGAACTCGAAACGCGCCTTGCTCAAGGCGTTGTCACGGATCTGCGCGCCCGGGTGGCCCTTGGCAAGGTCGGCGGCGTGCGCGGCGATCTTGTAGGTGATGATCCCGGTCTTCACGTCATCCTTGTTCGGCAAGCCGAGGTGTTCCTTCGGCGTGACGTAGCAGAGCATGGCGCAACCGAACCAGCCGATCATCGCCGCACCGATGCCGGAGGTGATGTGGTCGTAGCCCGGCGCGATGTCGGTGGTCAGTGGGCCGAGGGTGTAGAACGGCGCCTCGTCGCAGCACTCGAGCTGCTTGTCCATGTTCTCTTTGATCAGTTGCATCGGCACGTGGCCGGGGCCTTCGATCATGCATTGCACGTCGTGCTTCCAGGCGATCTTGGTCAGCTCGCCGAGGGTTTCCAGCTCACCGAACTGCGCTTCGTCGTTGGCGTCGGCAATCGAGCCCGGACGCAGGCCATCGCCCAGCGAGAAGCTGACGTCGTAGGCCTTCATGATTTCGCAGATGTCTTCGAAGTGGGTGTAGAGGAAGTTCTCTTTGTGGTGCGCCAGGCACCACTTGGCCATGATCGAACCGCCACGGCTGACGATACCGGTGACGCGCTTGGCGGTCATCGGCACATAGCGCAGCAACACGCCGGCGTGGATGGTGAAGTAGTCGACGCCCTGCTCGGCCTGTTCGATCAGCGTGTCGCGGAACAGCTCCCAGGTCAGGTCTTCAGCCACGCCGCCGACTTTTTCCAGGGCCTGGTAGATCGGCACGGTGCCGATCGGCACTGGCGAGTTGCGGATGATCCACTCGCGGGTTTCATGGATGTGCTTGCCGGTGGACAGGTCCATGACCGTGTCCGAACCCCAGCGGATGCCCCAGGTCAGCTTCGCCACTTCTTCTTCGATGGACGAACCCAGCGCACTGTTGCCGATGTTGCCGTTGATCTTCACCAGGAAGTTACGGCCGATGATCATCGGTTCCAGTTCGGTGTGGTTGATGTTGGCCGGGATGATCGCGCGGCCACGGGCGATTTCGTCACGCACGAATTCCGGGGTGATGACTTTCGGCACGCTGGCGCCGAAGCTGTGGCCGGCGTGTTGCTGGTCCAGCAGGCCGGCGGCGCGGGCGACTTCCAGCTTCATGTTTTCGCGGATGGCAACGTATTCCATCTCGGCGGTGATGATGCCTTTGCGCGCGTAGTGCATCTGGCTGACGTTGGCACCCGGCTTGGCGCGACGTGGGTTGTTCACGTGAGCAAAGCGCAGCTTGGTCAGCTCGGGATCAGCCAGGCGTTCCTGGCCGAAGTTGGAGCTCAGGCCGGCAAGACGCTCGGTGTCGCCACGGGCTTCGATCCACGAAGAGCGCACGTCGGCCAGGCCCTGGCGCACGTCGATGATCACGTTCGGGTCGGTGTACGGGCCCGAAGTGTCATACACCACGACCGGCGCGTTGATTTCGCCGCCGAAGTCGGTCGGGGTTACATCGAGGCTGATTTCGCGCATGGGCACGCGGATATCCGGGCGGCTGCCCTGGACATAGATTTTTTGCGAGCGGGTAAAGGGCTGAACCGATTGCTCATCGACCTTGGCCGAATCACTGAGGTTGATCGCGTTTTTTGATTTTGTCGTCATCACGGGCTCTCCAGACACACATCCAGGCAGTGGATTTTTGTCGGAGCGAACCTGTAACGAATGGACGCGTCCCTGCACGAAAATGCGGACGCTGTGCTTGCTGCTCGAGTGCGTTCGATGGTCGAACGACATCCCGGACGAAGCACAAGAGGACTCGCCGGGTGACGAGAAATCTTGTTCCCTACGCAGGCGCTAACCTGATCAGGTTCAACGGGATCCGAAATTATTCGATCTCAGCCTCATAGCAAGGCACCCCGACAAGAACCCGGCCAGTCTAGACACAACCACGAGAGAACGCCATCGCCAGGGCAAAAGGCGTGATGAATGGCGCATATACAGGATTGTTGCCACGCCCGGGCGCAACTACACTCGCTACGCCGCGCGCCACTTATGCGCACTCATTTGCGAACTAGGGATAGCCTCATGCTGCGCAAACTTTCACTGGCCCTGGCCGTGTCTTGTGCGTCCAACGCAATGGCCTGGGCCGCCGAAGCGCCCTTGACCACCAAAACCGATCTGGTGAGCGTGTATCAGGAAGCGGTGGACAACAACGCCGACCTGGCCGCTGCCCGCGCCCAGTATGGCGCCCAAAAGGAAGTGGTGCCCCAGGCTCGCGCCGGGTTGTTGCCCAACCTTTCGGCCGGCGCCGATCTGAACAACACGCGTACCGAGCTTGACCAGCCGGCGATGACCGCCAACCGCAGTTCCACGGTTTACCAGGCGACACTGTCCCAGCCGATTTTCCGCGCCGACCGCTGGTTCCAGCTCCAGGCGGCAAAGTCCGTCGACGAACAAGCGTCGCTGCAACTGTCAGCCACTGAACAGAACATGATCCTGCAAAGCGCCGAGAGCTACTTCAACGTGCTGCGTAGCCAGGACAACCTGGCCTCGACCAAGGCCGAGGAAGCCGCGTTCAAGCGCCAGCTCGACCAGTCCAACGAACGCTTCGACGTAGGCCTGTCGGACAAGACCGACGTGCTGCAATCCCAGGCCAGCTACGACACAGCACGGGCCAACCGGATCCTCGCCCAGCGCCAGGTCGAAGACGCCTTCGAAGCCTTGATCACCCTGACCAACCGTCAGTACAACGCGCTCCAGGGCATCGTCCACACCTTGCCGATCCTGCCGCCGACGCCGAACGATGCCAAAGCCTGGGTCGACACGGCGGCCAAGCAGAACCTGAACCTGCTGGCCAGCAACTACGCCGTCGATGCCGCCGAGGACACCCTGCGCCAACGCAAGGCTGGCCATGCACCGACCCTCGACGCGATAGCCCAGTATAGAAAAGGCGACAACGACGGCCTCGGCTTCACCAACCCGAGCCCCACCGGTCAGCGTTATGGCGGCGATGCCGAGCAACGCACCATCGGCCTGCAACTGAGCATCCCGATCTACAGCGGCGGGCTGACCAGCTCCCAGGTGCGCGAGTCCTACTCGCAGCTCACTCAGACCGAACAGCAACGCGAAGGCCTGCGCCGGCAGGTGGTGGAAAACACCCGTAACCTGCACCGCGCGGTAAACACCGACGTGGAGCAGGTCCAGGCCCGGCGCCAGTCGATCATCTCCAACCAGAGCGCGGTGGAAGCCACGGAAATCGGCTACCAGGTGGGCACTCGCAACATCGTCGATGTGCTCGATGCCCAGCGTCAGCTGTACACCTCGGTGCGCAACTACAACAACGCCCGCTACGACTACATTCTCGACAACCTGCGCCTCAAGCAGGCGGCCGGGACGTTGAGCCCGGCGGACCTGCAAGACCTGTCACGCTACCTCAAGCCCGACTACAACCCCGACCGCGACTTCCTGCCGCCAGACCTGGCCCAGGCCGCAGCGGAGCAATTGCGCTCGCGGCCGGCGCAATAACCTCACCGAGGGAAGGCTTGTCCAGCCCCCCTGTGGGAGCAAAGCTGGTGTGGGAGCAAGGCTTGCCCGCGATGAGTACAGCGCGGTCTCTCTGGAACCGAGGCGCTTGTATCGCGAGCAAGCTTTGCTCCCACAGGAGGTTTTGGAAAAACCTTCCCTCGCCTCCCTAGAGACTCAGCCGAGCAACCGCCCCAACCCCTCCAGCAAGCGCTGCAACGCGCCCTGATTGGTGCGCATCACCGCAAGCCCCGCCTCGGCCATGCGCTGGGCATCGCGGGGCAGTTCGAACAGGCGCTGCACTGCCAGGGCCAGGCTTTCGGCATCGTCCACTTCCGCCAGCGCACCGGCAGCGCGCAGTTGCGCGGCGATTTCGAGGAAGTTGAACAAGTGCGGCCCGCAGAGCACCGGTTTCGCCAGCGCCGCCGGCTCGAGCAGGTTGTGTCCACCGTTGGGCACCAGGCTGCCACCGACAAACGCACTGTCGGCCAACGCGTAGAGAAACAGCAGTTCGCCCATGGTATCGCCGAGCAACACCGACGTCTGGGCGGTGACCGCTTGCCCACTGGAGCGCCGCACCGTGACCAGGCCTTCGTTTTCACACAACTGGTGCACGGAGTCGAAACGCTCAGGATGACGCGGCACCAGAATCAGCAACGCATCGGGGTAGCTGTCGAGCAACCGACGGTGGGCGGCCAACACCACTTCGTCCTCGCCCTCATGGGTACTGGCGGCGATCCACACCGGGCGCTCGGTAGCCTGCCACTGGCGACGCAAGGCACTGGCGTCTTCGAGCAGTTGCGGGTCGATGGTCAGGTCGAACTTGATCGAGCCGGTGACCTCGACGGTTTCCGCCCGGGCGCCCAGCTGGCGAAAACGCTCGGCTTCGGCTTCGGTCTGCACGGCGAACAGGCTCATCTCGGCGAGCATCGGCCGGGTGAGCTTGGGAAAACGCCCATAGCCCCGTGCCGAACGCTCCGACAGCCGCGCGTTAGCCAAAGCAACGGGAATACCACGCTTGGCACACTGGTGAATGTGGTTGGGCCACAGCTCGGTTTCCATGATCACCGCCAGGGACGGGCGAACCCGGTCGAGAAAACGCTTGGCGGCGCAGGGCAAGTCGTAAGGCAGATAGCAATGCTGGATGCGCGGCTCGCCGGAGAACAACGCGCGGATCCGCTCCGAACCGGTGGGCGTCATGCAGGTGACGGTAATCGGCAGCTGTGGATAACGTTGCAGCAAGGCGCGGATCATCGGCGCGGCGGCGATGCTCTCGCCCACCGACACCGAGTGGACCCAGATGCCCCCCGGCACCATGACCGGCAGCCCCCAGGAAAACCGCTCGCCGATGCGCCGGGCATAAGCCGGCGCCTTGCGGGCCCGCAACCACAGCCGAATCGCTACCAGTGGCAGCCCCAAGTAAAACAACGCGCTATAGAGAGTTCTGTTCATGGCGGCGGAGTTTATCGGTTTTTCAGCCAATCGCCTGCAACTGCACGGCAAAACGTTCCGCCAGCCAACGGGCGGCCGGACCCAGGGGTTCGTCGCGGCGCCAGACCAGTTCCACCACCAGGGCCGGCGGGGTCCATTCGCTGCTGAGCTCGACCATGTCGCCCAGGTACGCCGGGTATTGCACCACATGCCGAGGCAGCCAGGCCCAGCCCAGGCCACTCCTCAGCCATTCGGCCAGTACATAGAAACTGTCAGCCCGCCAAACTTGCGGGCTGGCCTGCTCACTGCCGGGATAGACACTGGACTGGGTGGCCATCAACAACTGGCGGTGCCGGGCCATTTCCCGGCAGGTCACATAGTCATGGTTCGCCAGCGGGTGCCCCCTGCCACACACCGTGACCATCTCGACGCTGCCCAGCACCCGGCGCTCCAGCGCCTCGGGGATCTGGTCGTGATAGAACAGCAAGCCGAGGTCGGCGCGGCGCTCCACCAGTTTGCGCGCCACATCGCCTTGGGCGGCGCTGGCCAGTTGCACTTCGAGGGTGGGGAATTGCTCGGCCAGGGCCGCCAGGCTGTCGATGACCGGTTGATAAGGCATGGCTTCGTCCTGGGCCAGGCGCAGCGACGCTTCCTGCCCGCGCATCAGGGCCAGGGCCCGGCCATTGAGGCGCTCGCACTGACGCAGCACTTCCCGGGCCTCTTCAAGCAAGGCTTCTCCCGCGTCGGTGAGCCTGGGCTGCCGGCCGCTGCTGCGCTCGAACAGGCTCACCCCCAAGTCGTCCTCCAGCAAGGCAATCGCGCTGCTGATGGCCGATTGGGCCTTGCGCTGATCCCGGGCCACGGCCGAAAACGAACGTTTCTCGGCGACCCCGACAAACAGCCGCAATTGCTCCAGGTTCCACTGCACGTTCATGGCTCAACCTATCTTGATTACAGATAGGTAATGACTTTACCGCATCTGAGCCATCTCTAGAATGGCCCCATCGAAAGACGCAACCGTCGAAGAGGAACCGCCCATGAACGCCTACTACTACCTGGCCATCGCCATCTGCGCCGAAGTCATCGCCACCGTTTCGATGAAAGCGATCAAGGGCCTGAGCACACCTCTGCCTTTGCTGCTGGTCGTCGTCGGCTACGGCACCGCGTTCTGGATGCTGACGCTGGTGGTGCGCACCGTACCGGTGGGCGTGGCCTATGCGGTCTGGGCCGGGCTGGGGATTGTGATGGTCAGCGTGGCGGCGCTGTTCATCTATGGGCAGAAACTGGACGTGCCGGCGATGCTGGGGATGGCGTTGATTGTGTTGGGGGTGGTGGTGATCCAGCTGTTTTCCAAGACTGCTGGCCACTGAAAACACGGATTAAAAGGACTGAAAACACATGTTCGGCAAGGGGGAATCTGTGGGAGCAAGGCTTGCCCTCGATGAAAACGACGCGGTCTCTCTGGAACCGAGGCGCCCGTATCGCGAGCAAGCTTTGCTCCCACAGGTTGACCGCCAACAAATTCCCTCTGCATCGAGTCTGTATACTGCGCCCTCGTCTTGAACACTGAGGTCGCTCATGTCATCCGTTATTTCCACCGACATTCTGATTGTCGGCGCAGGCGTCGCCGGTCTCTGGCTGAATGCACGCCTGCGTCGCCAGGGTTTTTCGACCGTGCTGGTGGAAAGCGCCAGCCTCGGCGGCGGGCAGAGTGTCAAATCCCAGGGCATTATCCATGGTGGCGCCAAGTACGCCCTGCACGGCGCCCTGACCGGTGCCTCGGAAGCCATCGCCGACATGCCGCGTCGCTGGCGCGAAGCCCTGAAAGGTGAAGGTGAGCTGGACCTGTCCGGCGTGCGCATGCTGTCCGATGCCCATTACCTCTGGTCCCCCGGCACCCTGGCCGGCAACCTCACCAGTTTCTTTGCCAGCAAGGCCGTGCGCGGGCGGGTCGATCAGGTCAAGGGCGACCAGTTGCCGCCGGCCCTGCAAGACAAGCGCTTCAAGGGCAAGGTCTATCGCCTGGCCGAGCTGGTGGTGGACGTGCCGAGCGTGATCGCGCGCCTGGCGGAACTGGCCGGCGACAGCTTGTTGGCCGGGCAACACATCGAACCGCTGCGCGAAGGGGGCGAGCTGATCGGACTCAAGGTCGATGGCCGCGAGATTCGCGCGCAACGCATTGTCCTCAGCGCCGGGGGCGGCACCGCCGACCTGCTCAACGCCTTGGGCCTGGACCAGCCAGCCATGCAGCGCCGGCCGCTGCACATGGTCCTGGTCAAGGGCCCCAGCCTCAAGCCGCTCTACGCCCATTGCCTGGGCGGTGGACCGAAGCCGCGCGTCACCGTGACCACTCATCCGGCGGCCGATGGCCAATGGGTCTGGTACGTGGGTGGTGATCTGGCCGAAGGCGATGGCGTGACCCGCGAGCCTGCCGCGCAGATCGCCGCCGCCCAGAAAGAACTCGGCCAATTGTTGCCTTGGGTTGACCTGAGCACCGCGCAATGGGCCACGCTGCGGGTTGACCGCGCCGAACCGTTGCAGTCGGGCCTGACCCGTCCGGACAACGCCTTCCTCGCCGAGCAGGATCGACTGCTGGTGGGTTGGCCAACCAAACTGGCCCTGGCCCCGGACTTCGCTGATCGGGTGGTCAATGTCCTGCAACGCGATGGCATCCAGCCAAGCCACCCGGCCCCACTGCCGGACCTGCCGAAGCCGCCGATGGGCGTGCCTGCCTGGGAGCAACTGCTGCCATGAGCCAACCGACCCTGCATGACCTCTATCGCCCCCTGGGCCATGACGGCCCGCGCGTCTCCCCCCTGGGCCTGGGCACCGTCAAGCTCGGTCGCGACCAAGGCGTCAAATACCCCAACGGCTTTCGGATCCCCGATGACGACGAAGCGCGCATGTTGCTCAAACTGGCGCGCGACCTGGGTATCAACCTGATCGACACCGCGCCGGCCTATGGTCGCAGCGAAGAGCGCCTCGGCCCGCTGCTGCGCGGCCAACGCCAGGACTGGGTGATTGTCAGCAAGGTCGGCGAAGAGTTCAGCGACGGCCAGTCACGCCATGACTTCAGTGCCGCCCATACCCGATTTTCGGTGGAGCGCAGCCTCAAGCGCCTGGAAACCGACTATATCGACCTGGTCCTGGTGCATTCGGATGGCAACGACCTGGCGATCCTCAACGACAGCGAGGTCTACCCGACCCTGGCGGCGCTCAAGCGCGAGGGCAAGATCGGCGGCTTCGGTTTTTCCGGCAAGACCGTCGACGGCGGCTTGAAGGCCTTGGAGCAAGGCGATTGCGCGATGGTCACCTACAATCTGAACGAACGAAACGAAAAGGCTGTCATTGACTACGCCAGCGAACACGGCAAAGCGATCCTGGTGAAAAAGGCCCTGGCCAGCGGCCACGTCTGCCTGAGCCCCGGGGTAGACCCGGTTCGCGCCAGCTTCGAACTGTTGTTTGAGCATCCTGGGGTCGCCAGTGCTATTGTCGGCACCATCAATCCGCTGCACCTCGCCCATAACGTCGCGACCGTCGCCACGGTCCTGCGTAAACACTGACGCCGCCCACGCGGCCTGAAGGAAGGAGCCGACATGCCGCGTACGCTCATCAGAAAGAACCCGAGTAACTTCAAGACCCTGCCCCTGTTCGTCGAAGCGACCCCCGAAGGCCTGACTTACCAGAGCGTCGGGATGCCGCTGAATTTCGCCCAGACCTTGCAGCGCCGCCGTCCTGTCGCGGTGGCCGATGCCGAGCGTTTTTCCCTGGAGTTGGCGAACCTGGGCGTCTCGGTGCGCCTGACCCTGCATTGGCAGAACCGCGACTATTGGGTGCTAGTGCGCCAGCGTCGACAGGATCGCGGCGATGTGGTGCTCAAGCTGATATCCGGCTACGTCCCGGCCCACGAACTGAACCTGCCGCTGCTCACCGCCATCAGCGAAATTGCCGAGGAATGCCTGCTGGAAACCCCAGAAGGCTGGCTTGGCGGGCGCTTCAACGACACCTGGCTGCCAGCCCCCTACGCCACGGCCCTGCATTACCGCGAAGCCTTGCCGTTCCGGCTGACGCCACTGTCGGGCTCGGCACGCCCGGTGCGCAGCGCCAACCTGCAACTGATCGAGCGACCACGGGCCTACGTGCACCTGCCGACGGCATCGCTGCAACTGATCTATGACTTGCGCCTGGATGTGCCCAAGGAAGCCAAGTCCCTGAGTTTGTTTCACGTCGATGAGCGACTGGAAGGTGACCTGTTGGTGGCGCGCCTGGACCGCAAGCGGCCCGACCTGTACCTGATGCCGCTGCAGGATGGGCAGCCCTTGCCCGAGCTGTACACCCTGAAAAAGGATCAGTTGTACCCAGCCAGCACCCGGGGGCTGTACCTGGCGGAGAGTTTCGCCAGCCAAGAGGGCTGGGTGGTGCGCGACGAACGCATCCGCTGGAAAGATTGGCTTGTCAAACAAGGCCTGAAGGCTCCGACCCCACATCGCCAAGGCCTCAAAGGCTTGCACAAGAAAGCCATGGGCTTGATGCGCATGGTTCGTGGGACGCTACACAAGTAGGTCAGGTGGAGGAGCGCCTATCGAGGTAGGTCCGCCACCGCGCGAAGAGACGAAAATAACGATTCTCGCGTTTGCCCATGCCGCGCTTGGAAGAGAACGACTCTTCAGCGAAATTGCCATTAATCCGTACGCGAGATGCCGTGGTCGGCAGGGTGAAGACTTTGATATGCGCCTGCTGCAGCGCAAATTTGAGTAACCGTTCGGAATGCAGCTTCCTGCCGGTTACCTCGCAGAAATCGAAAATACGCTCGATACGCGAGCCATAGGCACGGTAGGCGTCACGCCCGCAGATCGCAAATCGGTCGTTCAAACCGTTCCACCATTGCCAGTCCGGAATATAGGCATTCAACCTGCGAGCTTCGGGACGAGCAAACACATAGCTGGGAAGCGTCGTGTGAAAGAAAATGTCGGGCCGAACGAACACGACGAAGTCTGGATCAAATGGCTCCATCATAGCCGTGACACTGTTCAGGGAGTTGAGCTGATAGATCAGGTTTCTGAGCGACGCATGCTGATCCCCCCATGTATCACCAAACGCCTTGACCCTCTCGAAGTCCCAGCGCTCCAGAACCCCCTCAATGGAATCGAGTCGACCGGTCATTGTGGTGAAGGGTGAATAGTTGTCCGCATCCAGTTTGCCTTGTTCACCGGAACGCGGATTGTGAACTTCATCGATTTTGTACAAGTGGTAAAAGCACTGCACTTCGCTCCCGGCAGGGATTTGTGCAAGAACGTTTTTTTCAATGGACGGGAAACAGACTTCCGAATTCCTCGGGATACCAAAAAATGCCAGCGCAATTTTCAACACACGTCCCGCCCCTACCGTAATAAAACAATTCGCCCCAGCGATATCACGCCAGGTTGCCGGACCTCTTCAACGCGACTGTACGTTCACTACCGACAACATGACGCTCGTAAGCGGGTTACTGCCAAACGGGACGAAGCAATGCTCACGAGCGGGCCAGGCGACGGGAAAGGCGCGTGCCATACCGCCCCCTCCCAAAACCATCGGGTGAAGACATCACCGGCCACGAATCTTCTCGACGATGGCTGTCGTCGAGCTGTTTTCCACCAGTCCCAGCACTTTCACCGCGCCGCCATAGGCCGCAACGATATCGGCGCCCACAACTTGGTCGACGCCATAATCGCCGCCCTTGACCAGCACATCCGGCTTGACCTGGCGAAGCAGGTTTTCCGGCGTGCCCTCGCTGAAACTGATGACCCAATCCACCGCGCCAAGGCCGGCCAGGACCGCCATGCGTCGATCAACGCTGTTGATCGGCCGGCCCGGCCCTTTGAGGCGGCTCACCGATGCGTCGTCGTTGACTGCAACGATCAGGCGATCACCCTGGGCCCTGGCCTGCTCGAGGTAGGTCACATGGCCGGCATGGAGGATGTCGAAGCACCCATTGGTGAAGACGATTCTTTCGTTGTGGGCACGCGCGTCGTCGACGGCCAGCAGCAGTTGCTCCAGCCCCAGCACACCGCGCTCGGAACCCTCTTCGCGCTGAATGGCGCGACGCAGCTCCGGCGCACTGATCGCAGCAGTACCCAGCTTGCCGACGACAATGCCCGCCGCCAGGTTCGCCAGGGCGACCGCATGGGGGAGCTCTTCACCGGCGGCAATCGCTGCCGCCAGGGTGGAAATCACCGTGTCACCGGCACCCGTCACGTCGAACACTTCACGGGCACGGGCCGGCAGGTGCAAGGCCGGATGATCAGGACGCAGCAGGGTCATGCCGTGTTCACCGCGGGTCACCAGCAGCGCCCCGAGATCCAGGTCATGCATCAGCTGGGCGCCTTTACTCACCAGCTCGTGCTCATCGGCGCAACCGCCGACGATGGTTTCGAATTCGCTGAGGTTCGGGGTGATCAGGCTCGCGCCACGGTAGATGGAAAAGTCCTTGCCCTTGGGATCGGCCAGGACCGGAATGCCACGGGCACGGGCGGCCTGGATCAGCGCCTGGTGGTTTTTCAACGCACCTTTGCCGTAGTCCGACAACACCAGGACCTTGATGCCTTCGAGCAGGTTGTCGACCTCAGCACCGAGGGCCAAGGGATCGGTGGCGAAAGGTTCTTCGAAGTCGATGCGCAGCAGTTGCTGGTGACGGCTCATGACCCGCAGCTTGACGATAGTCGGCTGGTGCGCGATGCGCTGGAATATCGCCCGTACGCCAGCGCCCTTGAGGCTGTTGGTCAGGCTGTCGGCAGCCTCGTCGTCGCCGGTCACGCCCACCAGGGAGGCCGGCGCGCCGAGGGCGGCGATGTTCAGGGCAACGTTGGCGGCACCACCGGGGCGATCCTCGATGTGCTCGACCTTGACCACCGGTACCGGGGCCTCAGGGGAAATCCGTGAGGTACCGCCATGCCAGTAGCGGTCGAGCATGACATCGCCGACCACCAATACAGGGGCTTGATCGAATCGCGGCATGGACAACTTCATGGAGCATCCCACATACAAAATGAACAGGGGCGCGATATTAGCACAGGGTTGAGGAAGGCTCTTCCATGGCTGTAACACGAAGCATTATCCGCAACCTTCATTATTATTTTTGCGCCAACGCAATCATGTGCTCACAGGCCTGGGCCAGCCCCACCTCGCTAGTATCGATTTCGCATTCGGCTGCAAGCGGCGGCTCGTAAGGGCTGTCGAGTCCGGTGAAATCCTTGATTCGTCCGGCGAGCGCTTCTCGGTACAAGCCTTTGGGATCGCGCTGGGCACAGACGTCGAAAGGCGTGCTGACATAAACTTCCACGAAAGCGCCCTTGGCAAAAAACCGCCGGGCGGCGTCCCGGTCGGCGCGAAAGGGAGAGATTGCCGCGACAATGACGATGAGCCCGGCTTCGACCATCAAACGTGCCACTTCGGCTATTCGCCGGACGTTCTCTCTTCGGGCCCCGGCGTCCATCCCCAAGTCACTGCACAAGCCCTTGCGCAAGTTGTCGCCATCCAGCAGGGCCGTGTGTAGCCCTTGCTCGTGGAGCCGGACTTCCAAGGCATTGGCTAGCGTCGACTTGCCCGCCCCCGAAAGCCCGGTCAACCAGATACAGCGAGGCCGCTGATTCTTTATGGCTGCCCGACTCGCGGGGGAAAGTGATAGCGCATCAGAGCGCATCTGCGATTGCTGCGTTGCTCCCTTTGATGCCTCGTGCATATCGTGCATTCCATTGTCGTGTGCAGCAGAGCATAGCCTTCGGCTCGTATTCAGGCGATGTCCTGGGCCGGGGCATCCAGCCCCATGGCGTGAAGACGCGCGTAATAGCCGTTTTGCGCGAGAAGTTCGCCATGGCTGCCGCGCTCCACGATACGCCCCTGGTCCATGACCAGGATCAGGTCGGCTTTTTCGATCGTGGACAGGCGATGAGCGATGACCAAGGTCGTGCGGCCTTTCATGACTTGGTCCAGCGCGGACTGGATATGCCGCTCGGACTCGGTGTCCAGCGCTGAAGTCGCCTCATCGAGAATCAGCAGTGGGGCGTTTTTCAACAACGCCCGGGCAATGGCCAGTCGCTGACGCTGGCCACCGGACAACAGCACGCCATTTTCGCCCACCTCGGTATCCAGGCCTTGGGGCAGTTGCTCGATGAAATCCATCGCGTAGGCGTCTCGGGCGGCTTTTTCGATATCGGCCCGCGGCGCACCGGCCAGGTCGCCATAGGCGATGTTGTTGGCCACTGTGTCATTGAACAACGTGACGTGCTGGGTCACCTGGGCGACATGGCGACGCAAGTTGCGCAGTCGATAATCTTCAATTTCCACGTCGTCGAGTAGAATCTGGCCGACTTCGTGGTGATAAAAACGTGGGATGAGACTGGCGAGCGTCGATTTGCCACTGCCCGAACGCCCTACCAGGGCAATCATCTGCCCAGGCGCTGCTGTGAAACTGATGTCCTTGAGCACCTCTCGATCGGCACCTGGGTAGGTAAAGCTCAGGTTGCGCACATCGAGACGGCCGCTGACGCGCTCTTGCTCTACCGTGCCGGTGTCGACTTCGGGTTCGACATCCAACTGTTCGAAGATGCTTTCCGCGCCCGCCACCCCTCTCTGGATCGTAGAGCTGACTTCGGAGAGCTGCCGAATCGGCTTGGGCAGCAAACCCGCCGCGGTGATATAGGCCACCAGGTCGCCCGCCGTCGCTTCGCCGCGCAAGAACAACACGAGGAACATCAAGGCCGCCATGGCGGTGTAGATGACCAATTGCAACATCGGCGTATAGACCGCGCTCGTGCGAGTCATGCGCAATTGCTTATCCGTATTGCTCTGGCTGGCACTGGCAAAGCGTTTCTCTTCATACGCCTCACCGCCAAAGCTGCGCACGACGCGGTAGCCCTGGATGGTTTCGGAGGCTACGTGGGTCACGTCGCCCATGGCCACTTGAATCTTTTTGCTCTGCTTGCGGAATTTCTTGCTGGTACTGCTGACCATCACCGCGATGAGCGGCAGGATCGCCAACATGACAAGCGTCAGCTTCCAGTTCATCCATACCAGGTACGTGAAGAGAAACACCACGGTGAGACCTTCGCGAATCACGACCTTGATGGCGTCGGTGGCCGCACCGGTGACCATGGTCACGTTGAAGGTGATCCGAGAAATAAGATGCCCTGAGTTATGGGTATCGAAGTATCGGTTGGGCAGCACCAGCAGCTTGTTGAACAGCTCGACGCGCAAATCATGCACCAAGCCCAGCGAGACCCTGGCCAAGTAGTAGTTCCCCAGGAACGACCCCAGGCCCTGCCAGGCAGCGATCAGGATGATCAACAACGGCACGGCCATCAGCAGTTTCAAGTCCTGCAGGTACGGCACATTGGGGAAAAGTACCGCATCGGGATTGCTCAAGCCGTCGACGAAATACTTGAGAATTCCGGCCAGCATGGGCTGGGTGGACGCGAATATCACGAAGCCCACGATACTCAGCGAGAAAATGCCTATGTAAGGTCTGACGTATCCCAGCAACCGTAGATAGATCTTCAGGCTGGAATCCTGTTCCGCTTTAGGCGGTGCGTCACTCATCGTCGAGCTCACTGGTTAGGAAGAGCGCGGGATTTTATCACAGCCACCGGGTTTGGCCGCGCCCAGGTCAAAACGCTGGCCAGGCCAATCGGCAACCAACTGATAAACCATTCGGCACGCGGGGTTCCCGTCAGGCTCGCAGCGTCGAACTGCATCGCCAGAAGCGAGAATATCCACATGCCCAATACGCCTTGGCCCAGCGGGGTATCTTTGGTACGCCAAGCCTCACGCAGCACAGCGAACCAGACGAGACACCATAGCAACAAGCCTGGCAAGCCCAGCTGAATGGCAATGTGGGTGAACAGATTATGAGCGTGATCAAATAATCTACCACCAACAGGGACCCGATAATCACCTGCCAAACCAATACCACCCCATGGACGCTCGGCAATCATTTGCAGGCTCGACATGAAGATTTCAGGGCGATAAGAAGCACCACGAGCCATCACCAGGGGTTCCAGCAGCCAAAAGGTCAGCATCGCCAGCACCAAAACCGTGGCGGAGATGACGCGGGTACGCTGGTCCCGGCAGTAAAGCGGCATGGCCAGTACGCTGAGCAACAAGGCCAACGCCGCGCCGCGACTTTGGCTCGTCACGACAAACATCCCTAACATTGCCAAGGCCACTCCCCAAAGGATTTGCAGCCCTGTTTGGCGCGGCATCCAGTGCAACATCCAGATTGCCGCCAGTCCCGCCACGTATGCTCCAAGAATCGGATGGGCCAACTTGCCCAGCCCTTCCAGGCGCGCCGTCCATTGATGCCCCTCGATACCGTAATATCTGACAAGGCTTAACAAGGCGATCAGTGCGAGCCCCAGGCCACCCCATTGCATAAAACGGATCACACGCTCCGGACGACCATCGGCAAAGATCGCGAAAAACAGCAGGAACACCATGATGTAGAACAAGCGTTTTATTTCGCGGACGGGCTCGGAGGCTTCGGCCCAGGACAGGGTAATCAATGCCCAGACCGCCAGCGCCAACAAGGCCAGATAAATAAAGCGTTGTGCCCGCCACAGCTCCAGCAAGCGATTGCGGGCAGGCCAAGCAAACAGGATCGCCGGCAACCATAAAAAGACAACCAGCCCTTGTTGATAGATTTTATTGGTCGGCGCCAGCGCGATAGCGAGCAAAAACCATAACAAACCAAATGCCATCCACCCCTGAACCCAACGTGACCCCTGCATCTATCGCTCCTAAACGGCATTCCAACCAAACTGGCATAGTGAAAACAAAAACTTTTGGGCATCATGACCCGTCATGGCACCCGTTCTTTCCACAAGGTTTTTCTATGATGCAGTCCTCACGGCTTTCCGAAGGCGCTTTGAATCAATTGATTGAAGGCGCCAGTATTCTGGAAACCGATAGCTACGGCCCAAAAGTCTATCTGCTACGGGATGGAAATATCCTTAAGCTGTTTCGCCGCAAACGGCTCATTTCTTCGGCTCTTCTAAAGCCTTATTCACGGCGATTCATTGAAAATGCGGCCCGTCTGCGGGAGCTCGACGTACCGACACTTCACGTTCAAGCGTTCTTCAAATTGGAAAAGCCTGGAATAACTGCAGTACTGTATCGACCACTCCCCGGAAAAACTTTGCGCCAACTATCGAATCAGGAGCGATTCAGCTGGCAGCCTATCCTTCCTGCGCTGGTCGAGCTCATCCGCCAATTGCACACCAGCGGCATTTATTTCCGCTCGTTGCATCTGGGCAACATTGTCGTCACACCTGAAAACAGATTGGGATTGATTGATGTGGCTGACATGCGCTTCCTGCGCTCACCACTGCCACGTTACCTGGCACGCCGCAATCTACAGCATTTCGCTCGCTATATTACCCGAGAGAACCTGAACGAAAGCTTTCCGATGCAGGCGCTGGAAGACGCTTTATTTCCCACCCGAGATTAACCCCTGGGCGGTCCGGCAGAAGCTCACCCACGCCTCGTCCGGTGCCAATGCCTGGTATTGCGCCGCCGACACCGCATCGGTCTGAGCCAGCGAGGCTCTGATAATTGCCTCGCTCCACGCGATTGTTTCGCCAGCAGGTACATACCAGCCGACATCGGCCAACTGCTCCCGAAACACGGCCAGATCACTGGCGAGTACCGGAATACCGGACAGGACTGCTTCTTGAAGAATGAGGCCAAGCCCCTCTTCAAAAGAGGGGATCATTACCCAATCGAACGCTTTGTACAGCTTAACGACATCCTCCTGATGCCCAGCCAGCATCACCTTACCGGTCAAATCCGGTTGGGCGACTCGCGCTTCCAGTGCCCGGCGAGCAGGCCCTTCGCCGACTATCACCAAGCGCCAGTCAGGCTGATCCAAAGCCGCAATGGCAAAAGCTTCCAAAAGGCTGGAGAAGCCTTTTTTTTCCACCAGCCGCCCTATCGCACCGAATATTCGAACCCCTGCCTGAGGCAACCCCAACCGGGCACGCGCCTCTTCGCGAGTGACGAGGCGAGATTGGAATGCGACGGGATCGAAAGCACTGCGCAAGGCGGTGACCTGGACACCCAACTCGTCCTGAAGCGAGGCTGCCAGTGTCTCGGAGACTGCCGCCAACACCAGGCGGGAGGAAGGAAAGTCGCGCAATAGCTGCTTGCTCTTGGCGTTGAACCGTGTCGCGCCGTGGAAAACAACCACCACCCGAACGTGCGGCAACGACTTCAGAACGGGTAACAGCGTACGAACCACACCAATACCGTCGAGGAGCACCACTCGGGCTTCGTCATCGAGCAAAGCCCGGCGAAAACGGCTATGCATCCAGGGCTTGAGCAAACGCCAGAAGTGCCGGCCCTTGAGCCGGGCTGAAGCCAGGTTCCATTCCCGCGCCGCGCCCATGTTTTCCTGACAAGCGGATGCCGAGCCTTGCAGGAGCCACGTCTTGACGGGCAACGCAGAATCAATCTGTGAAATTATCTGACAATGGACCTTATGGACCGAAGCAAATGGTAAACCGCCTGCCCACATAACATTAACAATGCTCATTGAGCAGCAATCCTTCTAACTCGGACCGGGATTCACGCATCGAGATACTCAATCGTTGAAAAGCCAACCAACACCGGCTCCGAGCAAGAGGATGAGTACGAGCATGATTTGCTCACGCTCCGAAAACCACACCGAAACACCGTTTAGTCAAATACCGTCCGGCACTCGGACGGCCTCTCGTTTCTTTCATATGCCCAGCTTCTGACGCCATTTCTCAAGCAAACTCAACGGCTCACGCAGCCGCAGCGGTGGCTCCAATGCCTCCACTATTTTTTCCCCAATACGCGCAAAACCAAACTGTTCCAGCGCAAGACTTTCGCCGTTACGAGCGATACTGTGCGCCAGTTCTGGATCGGCACGCAGCCTTGAAAGTTTTTCCTGGAGGTGCGGGATATCCCGATATAGCACAACGTTATGCATATCTTGCAAGCCCAGCGCACGTGCTTCCTCAGCACCCTGATCGAACGCCAACAGCACGCAGCCGCAAGCCATGGCCTCGAAATTCTTGATCATGAATTCGCCCATGCCTACATCGGCGCTGACGAAAAAGCGGACACGGTTCAAGGTGTCACAGTACTCTTCGCCGGACTGGGTGCGGGTCACAACCAGAGGTTCAACACGCGCCAGTTCGTCCAACAGCTGCTTGCGAGCGCTATAGGCAGCGCTTTTGACGCTTCCGACGAAGGCCAACTCGATATCCCGCTCACGGCCCTGATTCTGCAATAACGATCGATCGTAGCCCTTGGGCACGAAAACCGCATCGAAACCTTCACCACGCAAACGTTCGGCAACCATGAAGCCGGAACTGATCACCCGCGCCCAAGGCAGCCGACGGTAATGCGCACTGAACTTGCCCGTGTATTTGCAGGGTATGTAATTCTGATAGGCGTCGTGCTCGAGGATCACCAGGTTGGGGATCGTGCGGATGAAGCCGGCCTGACGAATTTCCTGCTTGAAGCGCAGGAAAAATACGATCCGATCATAACGTGATACGTCTACATGGCGGCGGAAGTACCCCCGCAGGTTGCGTTGTTCCTTGCTGTCGAGCCAGCGCAAGTCGCATTCGCAATGAGCGGCCACGCCTTCGTAGAGTCGGTCCAGGATGGCCCGCTGTTCTTTCTGCACCAAAAACAGAACTTTCATCGTTTTCCTTGCGGCACTGAACGACTTGATAAACACCCCGAAGCCGAACCGGTGCGCCCAGTCAGCATGGTCATCGGACCGCAGTAGCGCTCACTAATAACGTTCCCGGGTGGAAACCCTTCGCGTCGATTTCCCAGGCAGGCGATGCCGCCAATTGTTGTAGCCATGCAGGGTCTGGCATGGGCAAGGCCGGCCACTCATTGTGCTTCCAGGTTATGAAATGAAAGTACGGAAACGTACGATCTCCATCCCGGTCATTGGTCAGGCGGCCGTTGCGCCAGTACCAGCGCTGGGGGAAGTTCTTCGTACCGTCATGCCACTTTATACAGCCGCCCGGCGTGCTGAACGCTTCGGTGAATTCGCTGCGTCGACGCCACGGATTGAATTTACCCACCAGGGTAAACAGAGGTCGGGGAAAATTCTTTCGCCACAAGAAAATACGGCTGAACGCCCCTTCGTCCAGCGCATGATGCTGATCATCGGCGAAGCGTTCTTTCCAGTTCTTGATCAGCTTGAAGACTTCACGTGTGCGTGCGGTGTTGCGCATCAAGCACAAGTGACCAGCAACACGTCGCTCATGAGTTGAGAAGAGATCATGAGCGGCCAGGCGTTCAGCTGTGAAGTACTCACGAAGATTGCCGTACAACAAGTCGATGTCGCCATAAGCCCAAAAATCATAACCTTCGAGACGGTCGACATGAATATAGCCAAGGGCAGGTTTGATATCACACAGCTTGTAGGCCTGTGCTGGCCTGAAGTCGATGCCCAGTCGCTGGGAGACCAACCGGCAATACGCCTCGAAGGTAATGGTTTCGACGGTCACATTGGGCGGCAGATTTTCCGGCACACCACAATCACTGAACAACAACCAATCAATATCAGCGTTACGTCGACAGGTTTCCAGAAACAACGGCATCCAGAACGGCCAGCGTCCAAAATAGGGAATGACAAAAAGAATACGCGGGCAAGGATTGATCACAATAAACTCACATTCACTAACGAGAAGGACATAAGGCCCCCTTTAGGTGCTGTTGTGCTCGGCAGATAATAACAGCCGGGAACGCGCGTGACGCCTGAGTGCCGGGCGAAAAAAACAGCCTCTCGCACCCGCCTCGAAATCGGGTAGATATCAGTTCCTCGGTGCCAACTCAAGGACTTGAGGCAAACGCCAAAATGCCTTGCGCACAGCGTAATCCGAAAAACGTTCATGCAAGCGCTCAAGCATCAGTTCGGCACACTGGCGACGTTGCAGATCATCCATCGCCGCCAGGTGTTGTAGCCCTTGGGCCATATGTTCGGCGTCGCCGAGCGGAAACAGTATACCGACTCCCTCTACCACTTCCTCCGCGCCGCCGCACGCTGTAGCCAGCAACGGAACGCCCGCAGCCATGGCCTCGAGCAGCACCATGCCGAACGGCTCATGATCCGAGCTCAGGACAAAGGCATCAAAGGCGCGAAAATAACGGCGCGCGTCAGGCACCTGACCTAGAAACAACACACGATCGGCGACGCCCAGCTCCAGGGAGAGCTCCTTGAGGTTACGTTCCAGCCGCCCCTTCCCCAGGATCGCCAACTGGCTATTGGCCGGCAAGTAGGGCAGCGCGGCGGCAAAACCTCGAAGCAGCGTTGCCTGATCCTTGTCCGGATGCAGGCGGCCAACATTACCAACAATCCAGGCGTTTACTTCGAGTCCGAGGGTGTTCCGCGCTTCGTCCCTGGGGACCTGGTGGGCTTGCAAAGCATCGGGATCAATGCGGTTGTAGAGGGTCTGGATTCGACTGGCCGGCCATTTTGGCAAGCAATGGCGGATGTCGTCACGCACCGCGTCGGAGACCGCGAGCAAGCCCAGGCGCTTGCGAAAGACATGGGCGAACAGCCGGCGCGTACGCCGCTGGTAATCACCAAAGGCATGGTGCACGCCTATTACCGGCAAGCGAGTACCGAGCAGAGCGATGTAGACCGGCTTGAAACGATGGGCGATACAAAAACTGAAGTTGCGCGAGGCGACGATCTTGCGCAGATCGGCAATGGCACCCAACTTCAAGCTTCTGATTTCGCTGGAGCTGTACTCCATGAACAGCACCTCGTCCGAGGCGCAACCGGCGGCGACTTCAGCATCGGCCATGCCAGTCAGGAATACCGTGGTCACACGATACCCGGTGCCCACGAACAGACTGGCGTATTGACGGGCGCAGTCCAGGAACGGCCCATCATAGCCGTGGCAGAACTGCAGCACATGTCGCTCAGCCGAGCGTGTCATAAGCATCTACGCCGTCTTTGACCACCAGAATATCTTCCATGATCAGGTACTGCAGGTCGGAGCCAAAGAACATGTTCAGCGCGTCGGTCGGCGAGCAGATCATCGGTTCGCCACGACGGTTGAGCGAAGTGTTCAGCGACACGCCGTTGCCGGTCAGGACTTCCAGGGCCTTCATCATGTCGTAGTAGCGCGGGTTGTATTCGCGCTTGAGCACCTGGGCCCGGGACGTGCCGTCTTCATGGACAACTTCCGGCACGCGGGTTTTCCACTCTTCGGCCACTTCGAAGGTGAAGGTCATGAACGGCGCCGGGTGGTCGACCTTGATCATCTGCGGCGCAACGGTGTCGAGCATCGATGGGCAGAAAGGCCTCCAGCGCTCGCGGAACTTGATCTGCTCGTTGATCCGATCGGCCACGCCGCTGGCGCTTGGGCAACCGATGATCGAACGACCACCCAGGGCGCGCGGGCCAAACTCCATGCGCCCCTGGAACCAGGCCACCGGGTTGCCGTCGACCATGATCTTGGCGATGCGCTCGGGGGTGTTGTCGATCTTGCGCCACACAGGTTTGCTCGGATGACGGGCGCACGCAGCGATCACGTCTTCGTTGCTGTAGGCCGGGCCGAGGTAGACGTGTTCCATCTTCTCTACCGGCACGCCACGGGCGTGGGACACATAAGCCGCCGCACCTACCGCAGTACCGGCGTCACCGGAAGCCGGTTGCACGAACAGCTCCTTGACGTCGTCGCGGGCGATGATCTTCTGGTTAAGCTTGACGTTCAACGCGCAGCCACCGGCGAACGCCAGCTTGCCGGTTTCCTTGAGCACGTCGCCCAGGTAGTGGTCGATCATTTGCAGCGCGAGCTTCTCGAACAGCGCTTGCATGCTCGCCGCGTAGTGAATGTACGGTTCGTCGGCGATGTCGCCTTCGCGTTTCGGGCCGAGCCATTCGATCAGCTTCGGCGAGAAGTAGAAGCCCTTGCCCTTCTCTTTATAGCGGCGCAGGCCGATCACGTTGGCGTAGTCGGTGTTGATCACCAGTTCGCCGTTTTCGAACGAGGCCAGGCGCGAGAAATCGTACTTGGTGGCATCGCCATAGGGCGCCATGCCCATGACCTTGAACTCACCGTCGAGCATTTCAAAACCGAGGAACTCGGTGATCGCGCCGTACAGGCCGCCCAGGGAGTCCGGGTCGAAGAATTCCTTGATCTTGTGGATCTTGCCGTTTTCGCCGTAGCCGAAGAAGGTCGTGGCGTATTCACCCTTGCCGTCGATGCCCAGGATCGCGGTTTTTTCCTGGAAGCCCGAGCAGTGATAGGCGCTGGAGGCGTGGGCCAGGTGGTGCTCGACCGGCTCGATCTTGATCTTTTTCGGGTCGAAACCCAGTTGCTCCAGGCACCAGACGATCTTGCGGCGATAGCGCTTGTAACGACGATTGCCCATCAGGATCGCGTCAAGGGCGCGGTCCGGGGCGTACCAGTAACGCTTGGCGTAGTGCCAGCGCGCCTCGCCGAACAGACTGATCGGAGCGAAGGGGATCGCCACCACATCGACGTCGGAAGGCTTGATGCCGGCCTGCTCCAGGCAGAACTTCGCCGACTCGTAGGGCATGCGGTTCTTTGCATGTTTATCGCGTACGAAGCGCTCTTCCTCGGCCGCCGCGATCAGCTTGCCGTCAATGTACAACGCAGCGGAAGGATCATGGCTAAGGGCGCCGGACAGGCCAAGAATCGTCAATGCCACAGGGTCTAGCCTCTTAATGTCTGCATACGGGCGACAAGCGCCGCGGAAAATGGATGTGCCGCGCGCCAAGGGGGCGGGGCAGCTAAAGGGCGGGATTATAACTTAAAAGCGCTGGCAAGCCTCGTAGGAGCTGCCGAAGGCTGCGATCTTTTGATGTTGATCTTTCCCTTGACCCTCAAGTGATCAAACAAAGATCGCAGCCTTCGGCAGCTCCTACGCAGGAGACGTACCGAAGCAGCTATCGGGCATCATTCAAAAACTTTTGGGCAACCGCTGATCAATCACCCGATACAGCGCACTGTCCTGCGGCCAATTGCGCATGAACCGCGCCCGATCCCGGGCGTAGGCCGGGGCGAAGCTGGCGTGGGTGCGGTGTTGGCACATGGAATCCAGGTCGATCAGCACCCAGCGGTCGTTCTGCCAGAGCAGGTTGTGGCCCTTGAAGTCGCCGTGGCTAATGCGCTCTCGTATCAGGTCGACGAACAGCCGGTCCAGCGCCAGCAATTCAGCCTCAGGAGCGTCGCCATTTTCCACGTAAGGGGCGAAGCGCTCGATGACGTCGGGACCCGACAGATGCTCGGTTACCAGGTAAGCGCCGAGGCGCAACCACAGAAAACGCTTTTCAAACAACGCCAGCGGCTTGGGGGTGGCGATGCCGAGGAACGCCAGGCGATGCCCCTCGCGCCAGGCATGCCAGGCACGGCTCGGGCGCCAGAAGCGCTTGAGCCAGTGGGCGAAGCTTTTTATGTTATAGCGCTTGATCAGCAGGGTGCGCCCGCACACTTCGACTTTACCTACACTCGCCGACCCACCGTCCTTGTACAGATGGCCCTGGGCAAGCAAGGCATCGGCCTGCTCCAGCACGGGCGCCATGGCCGCCTCTTCATCACGGCGGATCGCCTGCAGGCCGAACGGCCCGCGCTTCACGCTGAACAAGCTGCACTCGCGCCCGACCTTTTCCAGAAAGTCCTTCAGACGCCAGGCCTGTACTTTGTCGATCTGTTTTTGCAACGCTTCCATGGGCAGTGCGTGCTCGGCGTTACCCAGCAGGTAATGCACCAACAACTCTTCATTGAACGGCTTGAGGGATTTGGGCAATTGGGCGAAAAACACCCCAAGGTTTTCGAGCACTTTGTGCCGCGACAGTGGTTGACCCGGCGTTTCGGCGCGGATGCCGGCACCGTCGATCAAATAGAGCTTGCCGTCATGGCGCAACAGATTGTCCAGGTGCAGGTCTTCCTGCCACAGGCCTTTGCCATGCAGTTGCGCGATGGCCCCCAAGGCTTCGGCCAATACCGCCGTTTGATCATCGGCCAGCAATGGCAAGTGCTCGACCTGCTTCCAGGCGTCCCCCAGGCTCTCGGCGTCTTCCAGCAGTTCGAACAGCAGCCAGCCGCCTTCGCCTTCCTTCAGGCCATCGGCCAGCAGCAGCGGCGTCGTCAGCCCCTGCTCCGCCAGCAGGCGAACGCCTTGCAGCTCTCGCTGAAAATGCCGGGGCGCCTTGCTGCCCACCAGCAGCTTGGCCAGCACCGGCCGGCCACGCCAGACGCCGGCACCGACGTAGCGCTGCCCTGGCAATACTCTCAACAGTGAAAGCAATTGCAGTTGCGCCGGACCCGCCGCGTCCGCCAACTCCAGACTCAGCGGCAGGCTCGGGCTGCGTCCGGCGTTTTTCAGTTCGGACAAATTCATCAGCGGACCTCCTTATGGCTGCGTTGAGCGCCTGGGCGAGTCATCCATGGGTGCTCCGGCAGTGGCCGGCGTTCAGCGACCGAGAAACAAGTCATTCCCGCCCCTCGAAAAACCTCACCACGTGACGGATGCGTTTTTTGTCGCCCGCATCGAGCCGGTCGCGCTGGCAATATTGCAGGTAAAAGCGCAGACGCTGAGTGGCCGACAAATGATACTTGGCCACTTTATCGAGGCATGCCAAATCCTTGGTGATGCGGTACTTGAGCCAGAAGCCATGCCAGAAATCGCCATTGGGACAGTCGATCAGGAACAGCCGTGACTGGTCGTCGATCAGCAGGTTGCGCCACTTTAGATCGTTATGGGTGAAACGATGATCGTGCATGGTTCGGGTGTGGGCCGCCAGCTGACGGCTCACACCATCGACCCAGGCACGATCCGCCAGCCTTGGATCATGACGGTCGGCCAAGACCGAGAGATCCTCGGTATTAGGCAGCTCTCGCGTGATCATCGCACCACGGGCGTAGACCGCTCCGTGACGCTCCAGCCCCCAGGCGACAATTTCGGCCGTGGGAATGCCCCACTTGGCGAAGCGTTTGAGGTTCTGCCATTCGGACTTGACCCGTGGCTTGCCCAAGTAACGCCGCAAGCCCTTGCCGGCCCCGGTGTAGCGCTTGACGTAATAATTCACGCCGTCGCGCTGTACCCGGATCACCTCCGACAGCGGGTCGCGAGTCAGGCGCTCCCCCTGGAGAGCAAACACCGCATCGAGGCTGCCAAAATCTTTTGTCAGCCCAGCGTAGGAAGGTTCCAGTACCCAACCCGACATCAGAGCGCGCCCCCGTAGCGCAGTTTGCGTGCATATAGCCTGTTGGCCTTGCCTTCGAGCCAGGTCAGCAGTGAAGCCTCTTCGACCAGCGTCCGGCGCAGCGGCTGCTGGAAATAGCCCTTGAGAAAACGCAACTTGTCGCGGCGAGTCAGACCAATGTCCATTATCGAAAAATACAGTGCAGCCAAGTCTTTGTTACGCCAGCGATTGGGGATGGTTTCGCGGACCTGCGCACGGTGCAAGTCAATCACCGAAAGCTTGAAATCTTCAGCCGTCACCGTCTTATCGGTGTGCAGCAGGAAGTGGCAGATGTAGCAGTCACGATGATTGACTCCGGCGCGGTGCATCATGCCGGTCATGCGCGCCACTTCGGCGATCAGCGCCCGCTTGAGCTTGGGCTCTGGAGGCTGCTTGACCCAGTCCATGCTGAAATCTTCGAGACTGACGGTCGGCGCCAGTTCTTCGGTGACGATGAACGAATGCTGGTCGGCCGGATTGCTGCCTTTCTCGCCATACGCAACGGCGGTCATGGTCGGCACCCCGACTTCCTGCAAACGCTGGATTGCCTTCCATTCCTGACCCGCGCCCAGTACCGGCAGCTTGGCGGTCAGCAGGTTCTTGAAGATTTCGCCCCAACCAATGCCGCGGTGGATCTTCACGAAAAAACCGCGACCGTCCACCTCCGTGCGCAAGGTGCGCCGGGCTTCCAGTTCACGATAGACCTCGCCCTTGAGCGCCTCGACTTCGGCGAACGCATCGCGCCCGGCCCAAAGGCTCTTGAACGGTTCGGCCAGCATCAACTTCATTGTGCTTGCTCCGCCAATATCACATCGGCCGCGTGCTGCGGCATGCTGTAGAGGTCGGCCGTCTCCGCGAAGGCCAGACCGTTGCGGCTCCAGGTCGCCCGGGCCTCGGCATCGTTCAACATGCGCACCAGGTACTCGGTGAGCTGTGCTTGTTCGAACGGCTCGTCCAGCACCAGGCCACTGTCGGCCTCGGCGATGTAATGGGCGTACCCACACACCGCGCTGACCAGCACCGGCAACCCGGCCACCAGCGCTTCGAGCAGTACCGTGCCGGTGTTCTCGTTGTACGCCGGATGGATCAACAGGTCGGCGCCCAGCAGGAAACGCGGGATGTCGCTGCGGCCCTTGAGGAACCGCACATTGTCACCGAGCCCCAGTGCGGCGCTCTGCAGTTGGAATACCTTGGGGTCGTCCTGGCCGATTACAAACAGCCGGGTGCGTTTTCGCAATTCGGTTGGCAGCGCGGCCAGGGCCTTGAGGCTGCGATCCACGCCCTTGGTCTTGAACCCGGAACCGATCTGCACCAGCAGCAGGTCGTCCTCGGCCAGCTCGAATTCGGCCCGGAACGCCGCGCGGATCTCGTCGGCGTCGGCAGGCCGACGGCGGTCCTGGGCGATGCCCGGTGGCAGCAGGTGAAAGCGCTCCAGCGGCGTGCCGTAGTGCTTGATGAACAGTGGCTGCTGGACTTCGGAGATCATCAGCACATCGGTCTTCGCGTCCTTGGCGAACACTGCCCGCTCGTACTCGGCGAAATGCCGGTAGCGGCCCCAGCGCCGGTACAGCGAATTGCGCAGGTTCTGCGCCTTGTCTTCGAAGCAGCCGTCGGCGGCGTAGTACACGTCCAGGCCGGGCATCTTGTTGAAGCCGATCAAACGGTCCACCGGGCGCTTGGCCAGGTCGGCCTCCATCCACGCACTGAGCTTCTCGTTGCGGCGATGGTTGAACAGCGCCTTGACCGGCGCTACCAGCACTTCGAAGCCGGGCGGCACGTCACCTTCCCAGATCAGCGTGTAGACACGGATCTGGTGACCGCGTCGCTGGCACTCCAGGGCGATGCGCATGAAGTCACGCTGCAGGCCACCAAAGGGGAAGTACTTATAAAGGACAAAAGCCAATTGCATCAGCGCGGCTCCTCAGCCAATAACGTGCTCAGGTGGCTGGCAACACGCTCGGGGTTCAGACGCGTGAAGCACAGGGGCTGCTCGCGTTTCAGGTCAAACCGCCGGGCATCTTCGGCGGTCGGCGGGTAAGTGCAATGTTTCTGCATGCATGGCGCGCAAGGGAAATCACTGGCAAGGTGAATCTGGCCCTTGCCATAGGCGCCGGTCAGCACTGGATTAGTGGGGCCGAGCAGCGAAATGGTCGGCACGTCCAAGGCCGCGGCCAGGTGACCGAGACCGGTGTCCACCGCCACGCAGGCCTGGGCGCCGGCAAGCACCTTGCCCATCCCGCCGAGGTTCAGCTTCGGCAGCACCAAGGCGTTACGCAGCCCGCTGGCGATGCGTTCGGCCCGGGCCTTCTCGGCCGGGTTGCCCCACGGCAATTTGACCACTACGCCGAACTGCCCCATGCGCTCGGTGAGCTGGCGCCAGTAAAGTTCGGGCCAGTGCTTGGACTCCCAGGTCGTGCCGTGCAGGAACACCACATAGGGATAGGGGCGTGGCAATTCCACCAATCGGTCGATGTCGAGACCATAGCTGCCCTGGGTCTGCGGCAAGTCATAACCCAGCGCCAGGGCAAATAGCTGCCGTACGCGCTCGACCGCATGCTGACCGCGAGCCACCGCCAGGCGCCGGGAATAAAAGCGCGCCGCCAGGGGCTCACGGGCCGAATTTTTATCCAGGCCGGCCACCGGGGCCTTGACGTAGCGGGTCAGCCAGGCGCTTTTCAGCAGGCCTTGGGCGTCGATGACCAGATCGTACTTTTCAGCGCGCACGCCCTGCTTGAAGCGTCGCCATTCGCCACTCTTGATGGTTTGCCAGAGGTTCTTGCGCCAGCGACGGATCGCTACCGCAATGACTTTGCCCACAGCCGGGTGCCAGGTGGGGATTTCGGCGAAGCCTTCTTCCACCACCCAATCGAACTTGATGCCAGGAATCGCCCGCGCCGCGTCGGTCAGCGCCGGCAGGGTGTGGACCACATCCCCCAGCGAAGAGGTCTTGATCAGCAATACCCGCAAGTTACCGAACCTCCACGGGTGTGCCCTGCAGACGCTCAAGGGCCTCGTTCACCGACGACGGCATGAGCTGGCGCAGGCAATTGTAATGACCGAAGCGACAGGTGCGGTCGAAGCACGGACTGCACTCGATGCCCAGGCGCACGACTTCGACCTTGTCGGCCAGCGGTGGCGTGAAGCCCGGCGAGGTGGAACCGTAGACCGCCACCAATGGGCGGTTCAGGGCCGCGGCCACGTGCATCAGGCCGGAGTCGTTGGAGACCACCGCATCGGCACAGGACAGCAGGTCGATGGCCTCGGCCAGGGAAGTGTCGCCACTGAGGTTCACCGACTCTTCCCGAAGCCCCGGGATCAACCGCGAGCGGATGTCTTCACCCACCGGGTGATCTTTTTTCGAGCCGAACAGCCAGACCTGCCAGCCTTCGCGAATCTTCGCCTCGGCAACCTGGGCGTAATGCTCCGCCGGCCAGCGCTTGGATTCGCCGAACTCGGCCCCCGGACACAGGGCCAGCACCGGACGATCCAGGCTCAGGCCGAACTTGGTCAGCGCCGCTTCACGGGTCACCGGGTCGATCTGCAGGCTCGGTCGTGGATACGGCTTGGGCAACTCGGTCCCAGGCTCGTAGGCCAGGGCCATGAAGCGCTCGATCATCAACGGATAGCGGTCTTTGTCCAGGGCGCGCACGTCGTTGAGCAGGCCGTAGCGAAACTCGCCACGCCAACCGGTGCGTTTGGGGATGCCGGCGAAAAACGGCACCAGCGCCGACTTCAACGAATTGGGCAACAGGATCGCCTGGTCGTACTGACCGGCCAGGGATTTGCCGATGCGCCGACGGGTCGCCAGCTCCAGCGCGCCGTGGCCGAGCGGGAAGCTCAAGGCCTTGCGTACCTCGGGCATGCGCTCAAGGATCGGCCGACTCCACTCGGGGGCCAGGACGTCGATTTCGCACTGCGGATGACGCTGTTTCAGGCACTGGAACAGTGTCTGCGCCATCACCATGTCACCGACCCAACTGGGCCCAACGATCAGAATATTCATTTGCTTTCCAAAAACGATACGGGGAGGCCTACGCCTCCCCGCCTCGAGAATCACTGTGGCTTAGGTCGCTGCCTGTTGCCCTAATCTACAACACCCCACCCATCAACGGTGGGAGCGAGCTGTGTGGGAGCAAAGCTTGCTCGCGATCCAGGCGCTGCGGTCCTCAAGAGACCGCGGCGTTTTCATCGCGGGCAAGCCTTGCTCCCACACAGCTCGCTCCCACATTTAAATCTTCAGCTCAGGCCCAGCTCCCGCCAGATCCGCAGTACCTGCTGGCGCTCGTCCACGAACTGATCGCCTGCGATCACCCCGGCATCTTTCTGCAAGGCCTGGCGGTGAGCGGCGGAGCGGTAGGCCTTGTAGGCTTCGCGCAACAGCGTGGCGTCCTCGGCCGGCATCAGCCCGACCTCCTGCAACCCGTCCAGGATGCGGATGTTATCGGTGTAGCGCACCAGCGACGGGTGTTCCTCGGACCACGCCAAGGCCGCGTATTGCACCATAAATTCAATATCGACGATACCTCCGGCATCCTGCTTGAGGTCGAAGGGTGCCGTGGCCTCGAAGGCATTCGGTGCGGTCCCGGCGGCGGTGGCCTTGCTGCCAAGGTTGTCGCGCATCTTGGCGCGCATCTCGCTGACTTCCTGGCGCAGCGTCGGCAAGTCCCGCTTGCGTCCCAGCACCTGGGCGCGGACTTTCTCGAACGCCTGGCCCACGTCCTGGCTGCCCACCAGCACACGGGCCCGCACCAGCGCCTGATGCTCCCAGGTCCAGGCTTCATTCTCCTGGTAACGGGCAAACGCCCCGAGGGAGCTGACCAGCAACCCCGATGCCCCGGACGGGCGCAGGCGCATATCCACTTCGTACAACTGCCCGGAGTTGGTCTGGGCGGTCAGCAGGTGAATGATCCGCTGGCCGAGTCGGGTGAAGAACTGCGCGCCGTCGATGGGTTTCGGGCCGTCGGTTTCCGCCTGAGGATCACCATCGTGGATGAACACCAGGTCCAGGTCGGAACCATGCCCCAATTCCAGGCCGCCGACTTTCCCATAACCGACAATAATGAAGCCCGGATCACACAGGCTGCCATCGGTGCGCAATGGCACGCCGTGCTTGGCGGTCGTCTGGCGCCAGGCCAGGGCCAGCACTTGTTCGAGAATCGCCTCGGCCAGCCAGGTCAGGTAATCGCTGACTTTCATCAGCGGCAGGCTGCCGGCGATTTCCGAAGCGGCCACCCGTAGGCGGTGCGCCAGCTTGAAATGCCGCAGCGCCTCCATTTGTTGTTCCAGGTCATCCTCGGGGATGCGCGTCAGGCGCTCACGCAACTCCGCCGCCAACTCCGGCGCCAAGGGCGGCTTGAACAGCCGGCCCTCGTTGAGCAATTCATCGAGCAGCAAGGGGAAACGGGTGATTTGCTCAGCAATCCACGGGCTCGCCGCGCACAACGTCAGCAAACGACGCAGGGCGCCGGGGTTTTCCGTCAACAGCACCAGGTAGGCCGATCGGCGGGCCACGGCCTCGACCAAGGGCAGCACCCGCTCCAGCACCAAGTCTGGATCGGCATGTTCCACGGCCTGGGCCAGCAGGCGTGGAATGAAGGCATCCAGACGCTCGCGTCCCAGGCGCTGCATGGCGCGCAGTTGCGGGCTACCGCGCAGGGCGGCCAAGGCCTTGAGGGCTTTAGGCGCATCGACGAAGCCGCCCTCTTCCAACTGCCGACACGCCGCCTCTTCATCCTGGCTGTCTTCCCACAACGGCAACCATTCGCCGCCCACCACCACTTCGCTTTCGCCACCCTCTTCTTCATCCGGGTCGGCGATGACCTGGCCGAAATGCCAGGCCACACGCCCGCGCCAGTACATCAATCGTTCATGAAAGGCCGACCAGTCGGCAAAACCCAGCATGAACGCAATGCGCGCCTGATCCTGCGGACTATCCGGGAGCATCTGGGTCTGGCGGTCGGCGATGGCCTGGATCGCATGCTCGGTATAACGCAGGAACTCATAGCCCTGGCGCAGCTCATCGATCACCTTGCCCGGCAGGTACCCCTGGCCCTCCAGGGTGCCCAGCACTTTAAGCAGCGGGCGCTGCTGCAAGCTCAAGTCGCGACCACCATGAATCAGTTGGAACGCCTGGGCAATGAACTCCACCTCGCGAATGCCGCCCGAGCCCAGCTTGATGTTGTCGGCCAGGCCCTTGCGCCGCACTTCCTGCTGGATCAGTTGCTTCATGGTGCGCAGCGCTTCGATGGCGGAAAAATCCAGGTAACGGCGATAGACGAACGGGCGCAGCATGTCGAGCAACTGCGCACCGGCCACTTGGTCACCCGCCACCACGCGCGCCTTGATCATGGCGTAGCGCTCCCAGTCGCGGCCCTGGTCCTGGTAATACTGCTCCAGGGCATTGAAGCTCAGCACCAGCGCACCGGCCGAGCCGTAGGGACGCAGGCGCATATCGACGCGAAACACGAAGCCGTCGACGGTCATCGGGTCCAGGGCCTTGATCAGGCGCTGGCCGACGCGGATGAAAAATTCCTGGTTATCCAGCGGTCGCTTGACGCCCACGGTTTCGCCGCCCTCGGGGTAGGCGAAGATCAGGTCGATGTCCGACGACAGGTTCAGCTCCACGGCACCCAGCTTGCCCATGCCCAGGATGACCATCTGCTGCGGCTCGCCGCTGCGTCGTCCGGTGGGTACGCCGAATTGCTGGCTGAGGCGCTGGTACAACCATTGATAGGCCTGGTCGATGCAGGTGTCGGCCATGTCCGAGAGGTCGCGGCAGGTCTGGACCAGGTCGGCCTGGCGGGTCAGGTCGCGCCAGATGATCCGTACCTGCTGGCGGGTGCGCTGGCGGCGCAGGACGCGGCCCAGTTCTTCTTCAGTCTCGGCGGCCTGCACGGCGGCACCGATCTGCGCGCACATTTCACCGGGCGCCAGGCTGCGGTCCAGTTCGCCGCTGCGCACCAGCTCCAGCAGCATCACCGGGTCACGGACGCTCTGTTCGATGACAAAGTCGCTGGCGGCGGCAATACGGTTGAACGCCTCCCAACGCTGCGGGGTCCAGGCCGACAGCCCGTGGTCGTCGTCGAACAAGGCGACCACCGCACGGAACGACTGCTCGGCACGACTGACCAATGACTGGAGAATGGCCGGTACCGTTTCCGGTATTGGGGCAAGCGAGGGCAGGCTCATGGTCTATCCTTGATCGGCGCGGGAAAGGCTCGATGTAGTGTTTTTTTAAAAGACACTACCTGATCGACTGTCGAACAAAGATGATAAATAGCTGAAAATCTGATTTTATTGGCAGCCGGCATCAAGTTTTTACCTGTACGAGTTGGCTAAAGACCAACAGTAACGATTATTCTCACAACGAAACGAGGGGCCAGAAGCCGCTCATGTGTAGTTTTACTACTCGTCTATACATTCGAAAGGCTGAAACGGCCGACGATTTGTAGTAAAACTACACGCCGCCGAAACAACCTTCGGCAATCCAAGAATTTATATCGTCTGCCCACAAGGCCAGTCGCAAACTCAGGCAACCGATTCTGGTAGCCTTTCCGCCCTGGAGCAAGCCATGCAAGACCTCGATCCCGTCGAAACCCAGGAATGGCTGGACGCCCTGGAATCGGTTCTCGACAAAGAAGGCGAAGACCGTGCTCACTATCTGATGACCCGTATGGGCGAACTCGCAACCCGCAGCGGTTCGCAATTGCCTTACGCCATCACCACGCCGTACCGCAACACAATCCCCGTCACCCACGAAGCACGCATGCCTGGCGACCTGTTCATGGAACGCCGCATTCGCTCGTTGGTACGCTGGAACGCGATGGCCATGGTGATGCGTACGAACCTGAAAGATTCTGACCTGGGCGGTCACATCTCCAGCTTCGCCTCCAGCGCAACCCTGTACGACATCGGCTTCAACTACTTCTTCCAGGCCCCGACCGACGAACACGGCGGCGACCTGATCTACTTCCAGGGCCACTCCTCGCCAGGCATCTACGGGCGCGCTTATCTGGAAGGTCGCCTGGACGAAGCACAGCTGGACAACTTCCGCCGCGAGACCGACCGCGACGGTGTTTCGTCCTATCCGCACCCAAGGCTCATGCCGGATTTCTGGCAGTTCCCCACGGTGTCCATGGGGCTCGGGCCGATCACCGCCGCCTACCAGGCGCGGTTCATGCGTTACCTGGAAGATCGCGGGCTGAAGGAACATCAGGGGCGCAAAGTCTGGGCGTTCCTCGGTGACGGTGAAATGGACCAGCCGGAATCGCTGGCGGCAATTTCCCTCGCGGGCCGGGAGAAGCTCGACAACATCATTTTTGTCGTCAACTGCAACTTGCAGCGCCTCGACGGACCGGTGCGCGGCAACAGCAAGGTGATCCAGGAATTCGAAAGCCTGTACCGCGCAGCCGGCTGGAACGTCATCAAGGTGATCTGGGGCAGCGGTTGGGATGCGCTGTTGGAAAAGGACAAGACCGACCTGCTACGCCAGCGGATGATGGAGTGCGTCGACGGCGACTATCAGAACTACAAGTCCCAGAACGGCGCCTATGTGCGAGAGCACTTCTTCGGCAAATACCCCGAGTTGCAGGCGCTGGTCAGTGACCTGAGCGATGACGACATCTGGAAGCTGTCGCGCGGCGGCCATGACCCGGAGAAGGTCTACAACGCCTACGCCGCCGCCATGCGCCACACCGGCGGACCTACGGTCATCCTGGCGAAAACCGTGAAAGGCTTCGGCATGGGCGAAGCGGGCGAAGGCCAGAACATCAACCACCAACTCAAGAAGATGGGCGAGGACGCGGTCAAGGCGTTCCGTGATCGTTTCGGCCTGGACCTCACGGATGATCAACTGGGCGACATGCCCTATCTCAAGCCCGCAGCGGACAGCGTCGAAGCCCTTTACCTGCAGGCCCGGCGCACTCAGTTGGGCGGCTACGTGCCTGCGCGCTTCAGTGCGGTGGAGCCTTTGCAGATCCCGCCATTATCGACCTTGGACACCCAACTCAAAGGCACCGGCGAGCGGGCGATCTCCACCACCATGGCCTTCGTGCGCATCCTCGCGCACGCTGCTCAAGGACCCGAACATCGGCAAGCTGATCGTGCCGATCGTGCCGGACGAATCACGCACCTTCGGCATGGAAAGCCTGTTCCGCCAGATCGGCATCCATTCCCATGTCGGTCAGTTGTACACGCCTCAAGACGCCGGCCAACTGAGCTATTACAAGGAAGCCCGGGACGGCCAGATCATGCAGGAAGGCCTGAACGAATCCGGCGGGATTTCTTCCTGGATCGCCGCGAGCACTTCCTACAGCACCCATGGCGTGATGACGGTGCCCTTCTACATTTTCTACTCGATGTTCGGCTTCCAGCGCGTCGGCGACCTCGCCTGGGCCGCTGGCGATGCCCGCGCCCGGGGGTTTCTGCTCGGCGCCACCTCCGGCCGGACCACGCTGATGGGGGAAGGCCTGCAACATGACGACGGCCACAGCCATGTGCTGTCCTCCACCATCCCCTGCTGCGTGTCCTACGACCCGACCTACGCCTATGAACTGGCGGTGATCATCCAGGACGGCATGCGGCGAATGTATGTCGACAACGAGGACATTTATTACTACATCACCCTGCTCAACGAAAACTACGCCCATCCGCCCATGCCCGAAGGGGTCGAGCAAGATATTCTGAAAGGCATGTACCGGCTCTCAGCCCCTGCGCAGCCCAACGAAGGCAAGCATGTGCAACTCATGGGCTGCGGTTCGATCCTGCGCGAAGTCGTCGCCGCCGCGCAGTTGCTGGAGCAGGACTTCGGCGTCAGCAGCGAAGTGTGGAGCGTCACCAGCCTGACCGAACTGCGTCGGGACGGCCAGGATGTCGAACGCTGGAACCTGCTCCATCCACAGCAGGTACCTCGTATCAGCCATGTTGAAAGCTGCCTGCTGGATAAACAGGGGCCGGTGGTGGTCGCGACCGACTACATGAAGATATTCGCTGACCAGATCCGCCCGTTCGTGCCCAAACGCCGCTTCGTGGCCTTGGGCACCGACGGCTTTGGCCAGTCGGACACCCGTGAATCGCTGCGCAGGTTCTTCGAAGTGGATCGCCATTTCATCGTATTGGCGGCCTTGAAGGCGCTGGCCGATGACGGGGTGATACCACGGGAAAAAGTCGCCGAGGCGATTGTGCTTTATGGCATTGACCCGGAGAAACAGAACCCGACAGCGGTTTGAGCCCTTCCCGCTTGCAGCGGCGTCCCCGGGGGCGGTGGTGAACGCCGCATTTGCAATGCATCCGAGATCAAAACTGTGGGAGCGGGCTTGCTCGCGAAGGCGGTCTGACTGGGCCGGTGATGTTGAATGTGCCGGCGTCTTCGCGAGCAAGCTCGCTCCCACAGGGTTCTGCGGTGGGAGGTTATTGCGCCGTCGACTCGACCACGCCCCGAACCCGCTGCAGCATATTGATCAGATACAAGCGCATCGACGCCCGCGCCGCTTGCGCATCATGCCGCGCCAACGCCGCGTAGATCTGCTCGCGCTCACGCACCACCAACGCCCGATTTTCACTCGTCACAGTCGGCCCGGCCTGTTGCACGACGGCGATCAACGCATTGCCCACATGGGCCATGGCGTCGATGAAAAAACTGTTGCCCGTGCACTGGGCGATCTGTAGATGAAACTCGAAATCGACCCGGGCGCTTTCGCCATCCGTTGCGTCAAAAGCATTCGCCGTGTCGAGCGCTTCACGCATCGCCAGCAATTGCTCCGGCGTGGCCCGTTGCGCGGCAATGCCGGCCGCTTCCACTTCCAGGCTCAGGCGCAGTTCGATGACGGCCAATGCATCGTAGGCGCCGCCCTTGACGTGTTTGCTACCTTGGAAATCCCCCGGGCGGGCGGTGTCCACCACGAAGGTGCCGATGCCGTGACGGGTTTCCACCAAGCCTTCGGCCTGGAGCCGCGACATGGCTTCGCGAACCACTGTCCGGCTGACGCCGCGTTCCTTGATGATGACCTGTTCGGTCGGTAATTTGCTGCCCGCTGGCAGTTCGCCGGCCAGTATCTGCTGCGTCAGGTCGACCACCAGTTGCTGGGTCATGCTCAGGCGTCGATCGGGTGTGACACGGTCCATTGCACCTATCCATTAAAGCCAGACGATCGCGGCATTATAGCCGCGACCTTGCGCCAAAACTCACTATAATGCCCGCTGATCACACTAGAGCACGCCGATGACGGATCAAGCGTTATCTCCACTGAACAAGCCGCGCCGCCTCGCCGAAACCCTGGTCGACCGCTTTGCCCAGCGCATGCGTGACGGCATTCTCAAGTGCGGCGAAAAGCTCCCCACCGAAGTGCATATCATGGAGGCCGAAGGCGTCAGTCGTTCGGTGGTGCGTGAGGCGCTGTCGCGCTTGCAGGCAGCGGGGCTGGTGGAGACGCGGCATGGCGTCGGCACCTTTGTCCTGGACATGCCAGCACCGGAGGGTTTCACCCTGGGGCCAGCGACGATTGCTACGTTGTCGGATGTGCTCAACCTGCTGGAATTTCGCCTGAGCCTGGAAGTCCAGGCCGCCGGCATGGCCGCCGAGCGCGCAACGCCTGAAGCGCTGGCCGAATTGGCCCAGGCGCTGGAGGCGTTGCTGCAAGGCCCGGAAAAGTCCGGCACCACCATCAATGCCGATTTCCAGTTCCATCTGAAAATCGCCAAGGCCGCCGGCAATTACTACCTGATCGACATCATGAAGCACCTGGGCACGAAGCTGATCCCACGTACGCGCATGAACTCCGCCTACTCCGGGCAAAGTGATCGCAGTGCGTACCTGCAGGGGATCAACGCCGAACACCAGCAGATCTTCGACGCCATCGCCAGCGGCAATGTCGATGCGGCGCGGGCGGCCATGTACCTGCACCTGAGCAACAGCCGCATACGCCTGTGTGAAACGCAACAACGCCAGGCGTTCTACAACGAATAACCCCGCCTCCCCTGTGGGAGCGAGCTTGCTCGCGATGACGGCGGCACATCCAACATCATTGGCACAGACACACCGCCATCGCGAGCAAGCTCTGCTCCCACAGGGGATCTATGGTGAGCGCCTGATCTGTGAACGCTCGAAAACCAGTGTGGGAGCCGAGCTTGCTCGCGATGACGGCGGCACATCCAACATCATTGGCACAGACACACCGCCATCGCGAGCAAGCTCTGCTCCCACAGGGGATCTATGGTGAGCGCCTGATCTGTGAACGCTCGAAAACCAGTGTGGGAGCCGAGCTTGCTCGCGATGACGGCGGCACATCCAACATCATTGGCACAGACACACCGCTATCGCGAGCAAGCTCAGCGCACACAGGGGATCTATGGTGAGCGCCTGATCTGTGAACGCTCGAAAACCAGTGTGGGAGCCGAGCTTGCTCGCGATGACGGCGGCACATCCAACATCATCGGCACAGGCAGATCGCTATCGCGAGCAAGCTCGCACACAGGGGATCTATGGTGAGCGCCTGATCTGTGAACGCTCGAAAACCAGTGTGGGAGCCGAGCTTGCTCGCGATGACGGCGGCACATCCAACATCATCGGCACAGGCAGATCGCTATCGCGAGCAAGCTCGCACACAGGGGATCTATGGTGAGCGCCTGATCTGTGAACGCTCGAAAACCAGTGTGGGAGCCGAGCTTGCTCGCGATGACGGCGGTACATCCAACATCATCGGCACAGGCAGGCAGCTATCGCGAGCAAGCTCGCTCCCACAGTTTTGATCCTAGTGTTCGTGGACTCAGTGTCGACCAGTGCTACCACAACTTAGAAAAAGTTGTATTGAATGCCGACCCGCAGGCGCAGTTGGCGATCACTGTCGACCGAGTTGACTTTGATATCACCCACTTCGAAAAACGGTGCCCAGCGCTTGTCCCACTTGTACTTGACCACCGCATTCTGTTCATAGTCGTCGGTGCCACCGTTATAACGGATGTAGTTGGCATCGAAGTACGTCAATTGATACTCATACGCCCATGGCCCTTGGTTGGCGTAGTTGACGTAAACGTCGTAGCGATGGATCTTCTGGTCGTCCTGGCCGTTGTCCGGCACATCATGATCAACCTGGTCACGGTCGAGCTTGGAGGAGTCGTAACGGTAGCGTCCGGCGATGCTCAGCTCCTTGGTGATCTTGTAGCCCAGGCGCATGCCCATCTTGTAGGTGGTGGATTCCTCATCGCTTTCCATGGCGAACGAAGGCGTCAACGTCCAGCGGTCATCGATCTTGTGCTGATAGTTGACGGTGAATTCATGGCCGCTGCCGACGGTGTTGTCGAAGGCAACGTCTTCGCGATCACCGGCGGTCTTGTATTTGAGTTCACCTTCCAGACCCACACCGTTGTCCAGCCGCATGCCAAACTTGGCACGGTCGGCGTGCATGCGGGTTTTTTCCGCATATTGATGGCGTACGTTGATATAACCGGTATCGGCCAGGGCAACAACCGATGTGAACAACGATGCGACAGAAAGTACTACGAGTGTCTTTTTCATGGTTTTTATTCTTGTTGGTTTAATAGTAAGTTGGGGTAAACGCCAAATCACAGGCGAGCGCGTGCGCGGCATTGATACCTGGGGCTCAACGTCTTTTACGGGTTAAAACAAGTACAACTGTTTAGTTAAAACAAAACTCAGACAGCGATAGGTACACGCTGTATGTCCCGACTGGCCTGCACCAGCAAACGGGTGTACGCATGGGTGGCGCCATCGCTCGCCAGCAGATGACTGTCGAGCGTCTCCACCACCCTGCCCTGCTGCATCACCGCCAACCGATCACACAGGTGCGCAACCACCGCCAGATCATGGGTGACCATCAGGTAGGTCAGCCCTTCCTGGCGGCGCAAGTCGGCCAGCAGGTTGAGGATCTCCGCCTGTACCGAAACATCCAGCGCCGAGGTCGGCTCGTCCAGCAACAGCACCCGGGGACGCAGGATCAGCGCCCGGGCAATCGCCACCCGTTGGCGCTGACCACCGGACAACTGGTGCGGATAACGAAAGCGGAAGCTGTCATTCAAGCCAACCTTGCGCAGGATTTCACTGACCTTCTGCGCACGCCCGTCGATGCCATGGATGCGCAACGGTTCTTGCAGCGCGGCATCGACGGTATAGCGCGGATGCAACGAGGCATACGGGTCCTGGAACACCATCTGCACGGTGCGGTAGTGGTTCAGCGGCAGGTTGCGCGTGACGGCTTGCCCGGCGACCCGCAGTTGTCCGCTCCAGTGTTGGTACTGCCCGGCCAGGCAGCGCAGCACGGTGGTCTTGCCCGAACCGGACTCCCCCACCAGGCCGAATGCCTCACCTTCGGCGACACTCAAATCGACGTCGTGCAGTACTGTGTTCAGTGCCGCGCCCGTGCCAAAACTGAGGTTCAGGCCGGCGATTTCAATCATGCTCATGACAGGCTCCTCAAGCATTCAACCAGTGGGGGTCGCGCTGCAGCACCGGCAACGTGGCGCGCGGATGGTCCAGGCTCGGCAATGCGGCCAACAGGCCCTGGGTGTAGGGATGGGTGGCGTTATCCAGATCGGCGGCGGCAATCGACTCGACCACGCGACCGGCGTACATCACCAGCACGCGATCACAGAAATGCCGCACCAGGTTCAGGTCGTGACTGATGAAAATCAGCCCCAGGTCACGCTCGCTGACCAACTCCTCCAGCACGTTGAGCACCTGTCGGCGCACCGACACGTCCAGCGCCGAAGTCGGTTCGTCGGCGATGATCACCTGGGGATCGGTGATCACCATCATGGCGATCATGATCCGCTGGCCCATGCCGCCCGAGACCTCGTGGGGGTACAGGTCGTAGACCCGCCGAGGGTCACGAATGTGCACCTTGGCGAGCATGTCCAAGGCGCGTTCGCGGGCTTCGCGATGGGGCACTTTGTGATGGGCCAGGTAGGCCTCGGCGATTTGTTCGCCGACCCGCACCACCGGGTTCAGCGAGTACTTGGGGTCTTGCATGATCATCGACATGCGCGCGCCGCGAATCGCCTGGATCTGCTTTTCGCTGGCGGCCAACAGGTCGATGTCGGCGAAGCGCAACGTCTTGGCGGTGACCCGCGCGGTCGGTGGATGCAGACGCAAAAGGCTGCGGCCGACGGTGGATTTGCCCGAGCCGGATTCACCGACGATGGCGAGTTTTTCCCGGCCCAGGGTGAACGACACGTCACGCACCGCCAGGGAGTTTTTGCCGGCGTTGCGAAACTCCACGCACAAGTCCTGTACCGCAAGTTTTATCTCAGTCATGGCCTGTTCCTCAGGATTGGCTACGTGGGTCGAGGACATCGCGCAAGCCGTCGCCCAACAGGTTGAAGGCCAGGCTGACCAGCATGATCGCCGCACCGGGCGCCGCCACCAGCCACCAGCTTTCGAGCATGTAGCGCCGCCCGGTGGAGATCATCGCGCCCCACTCTGGCAGCGGTGCCTGGGCGCCGAGGCCAAGAAAGCCCAGGGCGGCGGCGGTGAGGATGATGCTCGCCATGTTCATGGTCAGGCGGATGATCACCGACGACAGGCACATCGGGATGATGTGGCGCAGGATGACCCGGGTACTGGACGCGCCCTGAAGTTGCACCGCGACGACGAAGTCGGCGTTGCGCAGCGGCAGTGTTTCGGCGCGGGCGAGCCGGGCAATCGGCGGCCAGGCCGTCAGCGCGATGGCGATCACCGCGTGCTCCAGGCCTGGGCCGAGGGCGGCGATGAAGGCCAGCGCCAGGACCAGGCTGGGGAACGAGATGAAGATGTCGGTGATGCGCATGAACAGGCTGTCGACCCAGCCACCGAAGTAACCGGAAACCGTCCCGACCAGCAGGCCGATGGGGCCGACAATCACCGTCACCAGCAAGACGATGTACAGGGTGATGCGCGAGCCATACACGAGCCGGGCGAAGACATCGCGACCGTATTCGTCAGTGCCGAACCAGTGCGCGCTGCTGGGTGCCTGCAACGCGCCGGCGAGGTTCTGCAGCAGCGGATCGTGGCCGGCGATCCAGGGTGCGAAAGCCGCGACCAGCATCAGGGTAGCGACGACGACCAGGCCGGCGAAGGTCATCGGGTTGCGCAGCAAAAAACGCAGCAGGCGCAGGGTGCTGGCGGCCATCGCCGCCGAACTGGAAGCCGGCAACGTGGCGCTACCGGGGGCGCTGGAAGCAAGGGGCAGGTTCATTAGCGAGTCCTCGGGTCGAAGATCTTGTACAGCGCGTCGCTGATCAGGTTCAGCGTCACGAAGATGAGGCCGATCAACAGCACGCAGGCCATCACCGCGTTCATGTCACCGAGCAGCAAACTGCTGGTCAGGTACTGGCCGAAGCCCGGCCAGGCGAACACGGTTTCGATCAGCACCGCGCCCTCCAGCAGGCCGCCGTAGGCCAGCGCGACGATAGTCAGCAGTTGCACGCGGATGTTGCCGAAGGCATGGCCCCAGACGATGCGGCGCTGGGACAAGCCCTTGACCCGGGCGGTGATGATGTACTCCTGGGACAGTTGCTCGAGCATGAAACTGCGGGTCATGCGGCTGATGTAGGCGACCGAGTTGAAGCTGAGGATCACCGCCGGCAACAGGATGTGGCGCAGCGCACTGCGAAAGGCCTCCCACTCGCCGGACCAGGCAGTGTCGATCAACAGCAGCCCGGTGTGTTTCGGGATCAGCCCGTCATAGGCCAGGCCGATGCGCCCGACGCCACCGGCCCAACCCAGCCAGGCGTAGAACACCAGGAAAGCCATCATGCCAATCCAGAAAATCGGCGTGGAGTAACCGAACAACGTGATCAACCGTGCGACATGGTCACCGGCGCGCCCCTGATGCGTCGCCGCGTAGACACCCAGCGGCAAGCCCGCCAACACGCCGAACAGAATGGCCAGGGTGGCCAGTTCCAAGGTGGCCGGGAAGACCCGGGCGATGTCGGTGATGACCGGGTTGCCGGTCAGCAAGGCCATGCCAAAGTCACCGTGCAGCAGGTCGCCAAGGTAGATCGCGAATTGGGTCCACAACGGCTTGTCCAGGCCCAGCTCTTTGTACACCTGGGCGTAGGCCGAGGCGTCGGCGTCCGGGCCAACGATGGCCAGCACCGGGTCCAGGGGCATCACGCGCCCGATGAAAAAGGTCAGCAGCAGCAACCCCAGCAGCGTCACCGCCACCGAGCCGCCGCGCCGGGTCGCCGAAGCGGCCCGGGTGGTCCAGATTGAAAAGGATGCAGTCGACATGTTCATTCCTGCCTTGGCCCTGTGGCCGTCGATTTCAGCGCTGCTTGTAGACGTCCCGAAGACGCGTGGTGGCGGCGGTGTGGCCGATGTAGTTGCGCACATCCGCATGGATCACCACTTCGTCCACCATCTGTGAGACCGGCATGATCGCCCCGGCCTGTTGGTCGTAGAGGGTCTGGATCTGGGCGTAGATTTCGCGCTGGCGCGCGGGGTCACGCTCGCGCTCGGCTTGCTCGATCAGTTGATTGAGCTGCGGGTTGAAGAACGAGGTACGCCAGCCCTGGAAGTTGCTCAGCTTGGCTTCGGTGCGGTTGTCCGGGTTGTACACCAGGGCACGCAGGCTCGAATGCGGATGACGCTCCGCCCCGCCGCCACCACGACCGACGAGGATGTCGAACTGGCGGTCGCGCATCGCCCCATAGATCTGGTTGCCGGTGCCGGTGATGATCGTCGCCTGGATCCCCGCCTGGGCCAGTGTCGCTTGCAGGCTGGTGGCGATGTTGATGAACGGCGGATCGGTCAGCGAACGGATGGTCACCTTGAAGCCTTCGGCATGTCCGGCCGCCGCCAACAGACGCTTGGCCTCGGCCACGTCCAGGCGATAACCCGGATCGTCCAGGCGTGCCGGCAGCCCCAGTTGCAAGGGCCGCTGATTGATCACACCGTAGTGCGGCATGACCACGTCGTTGATGCCCTGGTAGTCGATCAGCAGGCGGATGGCCTGGCGCACGCGGATGTCCTGGAACAACGGTTGCTGCATGCTCATCGCCACGTAGTACAGCGTGCCGCGGGCGATGCTCTGGATGCGCACCTCATCGACCTTGCCCAGCGCCTTGATGTCGGTGGCGGCCATGCCGCGGGCGACGTCCAGGTCACCGCGCTCGACCATCAGGCGCAGCGCCTGGGACTCGGTCATGTTGCGCATGATCACCCGGCGTAACTTCGCGGGGCCGCGCCAATAGTCGTCATGACGACTCATCAGGATCACATCGTTGGCGCGCCAGATGTCGAGCTTGAACGCGCCGGACCCGGCCGTGTGCGTCGCCAGCCACGCCGCGCCCTGGTCGTCGCCGACCTGATGTTGCAAGGCGACGCTGCGATCGATGATGAAGGCGCTGGGTGACGTCGCCAGGGTGTTGAGCACCAACATCGGGTCGGTGACGCGCGGCAACTCCATGACAAAGGTGTGCGGCCCTTCGGCGCGCATCAGTTTGACGACGTTGTCGGCGGTGAAACCGTAGGCTTTCCAGGTGGACGCCAGGGCGCGGTTGAGGGTGACTACGCGCTGCAACGACCAGGCGACATCTTGCGCGGTCAGTGGCGCACCGGAGTGAAAACGTACGTCTTCGCGCAATTGGAAGGTCAGGCGCATGCGGTCGGGGCTGACGTCCCAGGTTTTCGCCAAGGCCGGAATCAGCGTGTCCGGTTGCGCCGCATCCTGTTCCAGGAGCATGTCATAGACATTGGCGTTGACTTCGGCGACCTCCAGGCCGGTGGCCGCCGCAGGGTCCAGGGACAGCAGGTTGATCATGCTCATGCCCACCACCAATTGGTCGGGGGGCGTTTCGCCTTGGGCCAGGCTGACGGGCACCTGCACTGCGCACAGGGCCACGGTGACACACAGCAGCCTGGTCAGGCGCTTGGGCCAGAGATTCATGGTTCAGTCCTTTCTTATATTTATAAAGACTTGTCGCCCGGGCAGCCATCGGCCTCAGGCGTGGAACAGGATCAATGTCGGGACAGGGTGTTGGCCTCGATATACGCGAAATTGATGTCCTCGCCCAACCCCGGCCGGTCGGACAGGTGCACAAAACCGTCGGCATCCATCGGGTCGACGATGCTGTTGAGGTGCGCCGGGACTTCTTCGTAGTCGAGGAACGGGTGCAGCAGCCCGCGCTCATACCAGCGGCAATTGCTGATAGCACCGACCACCGCCAGGTTCGCCGCACCATTGCCGTGGACTTCACAGTCCATGCCGAACGACTCGGCCAAGTGCGCCACCTTCAGGCACGGCCCGATACCCCCGACCCCGGCCACACCGGCACGCAGGATGTCACAGGATTTCTGGGTCACCCAACTGGCGCGGCTATGGAACTTGCCGGCGATGCTTTCCGGGCCCAGCACTGGAATGTCCAGGTTGGCCGCCAGCCAGGCATAGGACTCTGCCGAGTCTTCCATCATCGGCTCTTCGAACCAGGCGAAGTTCAGTTCCTGTAGGGCCTTGCCGATGGTCAGCGCGTCCATGCGGCTGTACCAGTGGTAGCCGTCGAGCATCAACGCGATGTTGGGCCCGACCGCCTCACGCACCGCGGCGCAGGCCTGGATGTCCATTTGTGGGTTCGGCGCGAAGGAAATCGGTGGCATCCAGGTGTGCAGCTTGATGGCCTTGTAGCCGCGCTGGACCAGCTTCTCGGCGAACTGACCGTACTCGTCCGGCGTCGACAGGCCACCCGGCAGGTCATCGCCGCACATCGTCGAGCCGTACGCCGGTACCTTGTCGCGATAACCGCCAATCAACTTGTGCACGGGCAACTTGAGCGCACGCCCGGCCAAGTCCCACAAGGCTTGTTCCACCAGCGCCAGCGCCCGATCAGTGAACTGCCCGGCACTGCCGCGTTGCCAGTGCGCCAGGTCCTGCCAGATGCTCTCGCGATCCATTGGGTCGCGACCGATCAGCACTTTGCGCACGAAGGATTCGATGATGTGCGGACGAATCAACTCGGGCGGGCCGAAGGCATAGCCCTCGGAGCCATCGTCGCAACCGATTCGCAGCAAAGCCATCTTGATCATGACCTCATCGCCTGGATGGGCATGGCCGGCGCTGTCCTGGGCACGGCGCGAAGGGGTGGAAAAAACTTCGACGTGAACGCCTGTGATTCTCATGGGGAGGAACACCAATGTTGTTATTGTTTATTTGTATGTCGTCATACAACATGACGGATTATTCTGACGTTGCTGGCGGACTGTCAACCCCTACATCGCAATAAAACTTGCGTACACACGAGATTTTTCGCGGAGACGTGATCATTTCCACGGGCGAAATCTTAATAAGTCGTCATACCACGAGACATGAGGTGATACCACTTGCCGCAGACGAGGTAGTGCCTTGAAGGCTGAAGACGTGGGCCAGGAGATGGGCAATTGCAGGAGCGGGCTTGCTCGCGAAGGCGGTCTGTCTGGGCCGGTGATGTTGGCTGTGCCACCGTCTTCGCGAGCAGGCTCGCTCCCACAGGAGATCTCTGGCGGACGCCGAATTTGTGAACAGCCGCAATCAAAAACTGTGGGAGCGAGCCTGCTCGCGAATGCGGTCTGTCTGAGACGGTGATGTTGGATGTGACGCCGTCATCGCGAGCAGGCTCGCTCCCACAGGGGGTCGGTGGTGGACGCAGAATCCACAGCCATGCCCACCCTCGCCCCATGGATTCACCGAGCTTTGGCGTGAGACTGAAAGCCAGTAGCCATCACCGACCCTTTACAGTTTCCCGCCCCAGCACGGTTATTGACTGAAACCTTTCGAAATGAGCCGTTTGGGATGTTTCAGCCCGATACAAGGAGGGCTCTAGCGCAATCTGTCGAGATGTACAGCCAAAGGACGGTTTTCCTGTTAACCGCACTCGACAAGTTGTTTTTCTGCCTAGACTCATCATTGTTCGGCCGTGCGCTGTGTTTTGAATGAGCCCGCACGAAAATACTAAAAACAAGAGGAAAGCCCGTAATGTTCAAACCTATCTGGAAAGCGCTCGCTTGCACATTGGCCCTGAGTGCGATGAGCACGGCCATGGCGGCAGATCCGGTGGTGATCAAGTTCTCCCATGTGGTCGCCGAACAAACACCAAAAGGCCAAGGCGCGCTGCTGTTCAAGAAACTGGTGGAAGAACGGTTGCCAGGCAAAGTGAAGGTCGAGGTCTACCCCAACTCTTCACTGTTCGGCGACGGCAAAGAGATGGAAGCCTTGCTGTTGGGCGATGTACAGATGATCGCGCCGTCGCTGGCCAAGTTCGAGCAATACACCAAGACGGTGCAGTTGTTTGACTTGCCGTTCCTGTTTGATGACATCTCCGCCGTGGACCGTTTCCAGTTGAGCCCTGAAGGCCAGAAACTGCTCAAGTCCATGGAAAGCAAGAACATCACCGGCCTGGCTTATTGGCACAACGGCATGAAGCAGCTGTCGGCGAACAAACCGCTGCGTGAACCCAAGGATGCTCGTGGCCTGAAGTTCCGCGTACAGGCATCGGCGGTACTGGAAGAGCAATTCAAGGCAGTGAACGCCAACCCGCGCAAGATGAGCTTCGCCGAGGTTTACCAAGGTTTGCAGACCGGCGTGGTCAACGGTGCGGAAAACCCGTACTCGAACATCTACAGCCAGAAAATGCATGAAGTGCAAAAGTACATCACCGAGTCCAACCACGGTTTGCTCGACTACATGCTGATCACCAACACCAAGTTCTGGAACGGTCTGCCACCGGACATCCGCACTGAACTGGACAAGATCCTGGTAGAAGTCACGGCCCACGTGAACAAAGAGGCGGCACAACTGAACGAGCACGACAAGCAGCGCATCCTCGACGCCAAGACCACCGAGATCATCACCCTGACGCCAGAAGAACGTGGCGAATGGCGCGACAAGATGAAACCGGTATGGAAGAAGTTCGAAGGCGATATCGGCGCTGACCTGATCAAAGCCGCAGAAGCCTCCAACAAGGCCCAGTGATTGGTTGGCCGGCGCTGTCGCCCTGGCAACGCCGGCCTGTCGTCCCCCACAGGAGAGGTCACGCCATGAACGCCCTTCGGCGCATCTGGGAACACTTCGAGGAAGCTTTCATTGCTTTCCTTTTGGCCGCCATGACGCTTGTAACGTTCGTCTACGTGGTGCTCAACAATCTCTATACCGTTTTCTATAGCCTCGGCGACCAATGGTCAGCCGCGAGCGAGTCGATGTTCGCCATTGGCGACACCGTCATGGGCATGGCCCAGGCTATGACCTGGAGCACGTCACTGACCAAGGCCCTGTTTGGCTGGCTGATCTTTTTTGGGCTGTCGTACGGCGTTCGCACCGCCGGGCACATCGGCGTCGATGCGCTGGTGAAGCTGGCGAGCAAACCGGTCCAGCGCTTGATCGGTGTCATCGCCTGCCTGTGCTGCCTCGCCTATGCCGGGCTGCTGGCGGTGGCGAGTTTCGAATGGATCAACACCTTGATGATTGCCCAGATCGGCGCCGAGGACCTCGGCCATTTCGGCATCATGCAGTGGCATATCGGGTTGATCGTACCGGTGGGGTTCGCGCTGGTGTTCATTCGTTTCGCGGAAATTCTCGTGCGCATCCTGATGAATCGCCAGACCGGCCTGGGCCTGGCCGATGAAGCGGCCGAAGCCATCAAATTGACTGAACACGAGGAAGACAAGCCATGACCATTGCCTTCCTGTTCATTGCACTGTTCGTGCTGATGTTCATCGGCGTGCCCATTGCCATTTCGCTGGGGTTGGCCGGCTCGCTGACCATCATTTTCTTCAGCCCCGACTCGGTGCGTTCCCTGGCGATCAAGCTGTTCGAAACCTCCGAGCACTACACGTTGCTGGCGATTCCGTTCTTCCTGCTGGCCGGTGCGTTCATGACCACCGGCGGCGTGGCGCGACGGTTGATCGATTTTGCCAACGCCTGCGTCGGGCACATCCGCGGCGGCCTGGCGATTGCGGCGGTGCTGGCCTGCATGTTGTTTGCGGCGTTGTCGGGCTCAAGTCCTGCGACGGTGGCGGCGGTCGGTTCCATTGCCATCGCCGGGATGGTGCGCTCGGGTTATCCACAGGCGTTTGGCGCAGGCATCGTGTGTAATGCCGGCACCCTGGGTATCCTGATTCCGCCCTCGATCGTGATGGTGGTGTACGCCGCAGCGACCGAAACCTCGGTGGGCAAGTTGTTCATGGCCGGTGTGATTCCCGGTTTGCTGTTGGGTTTTTTCCTGATGGTGGCGATCTACATCGTCGCGGTGAAGAAAAACCTGCCAGCGATGCCACGGGCGACGCTGAAGGAATGGTTGAGCACGGCACGCCAGGCCATCTGGGGCCTGCTGCTGATGATCATCATTCTCGGCGGGATTTATTCGGGGATGTTCACCCCTACCGAAGCAGCGGCGGTGGCGGCGGTGTATTCGGCGTTCATTGCGTTGTTCGTCTACAAGGACCTGACGTTCCGTGAAACGCCCAAGGTGCTGCTGGAGTCGGCCAAGCTGAGCATCATGCTGATGTTCATCATCGCCAACGCCATGCTCTTCGCCCACGTGCTGACCACCGAGCAACTGCCGCAGCAAATCACCGCATGGGTGATCGATGCCGGGTTGACGCCGGTGACCTTCCTGCTGGTGGTGAACATCGTGCTGCTGATCGCTGGCGCGTTCATGGAGCCTTCGGCGATCATCCTGATCCTGGCGCCGATCCTGTTCCCCATCGCCATGAAGCTGGGCATCGACCCGATCCACCTGGGCATCATCATGGTGGTGAACCTGGAGATCGGCCTGATCACGCCACCGGTGGGGTTGAACCTGTTCGTCACCTCGGCGGTGACCGGCATGTCCCTGCCCGCCACCATCCGCGCGGCCATGCCGTGGTTGATGATCCTGTTGGCGTTCCTGGTGCTGATCACCTATGTGCCGTGGATCTCGCTGGTGCTGCCTAACTGGTTGGGGATGAGTTAAACCCGGCAAACACACACCGTGACGGGCGCAGGACCACTTGCCCGCCACAGAGGGATGGGGCCGCCCTGTCGGCCCTGTGCCTTTGGACACTGAAAGGGACGCCTTGCAATGCTAAAAACTGTATGGAAAGCGCTCGCCTGCACCCTGGCTTTCGGGGCGTGGGGCATGGTCATGGCGGCTGAGCCGATCGTCATCAAATTCTCCCACGTCGTAGGCGAACAAACGCCCAAGGGCCAGGGCGCGTTGATGTTCAAGAAGCTGGCGGAAGAGCGGCTGCCGGGCAAGGTGAAGGTGGAGGTGTACCCCAACTCCACGCTGTATGGCGATGACAAGGAGCTGGAAGCCTTGCTCCTCGGGGAAGTGCAGATCATTGCGCGGTCGCTGGCCAAGTTCGATCAGTACACCAAGTCGGTGCAGTTGTTCGACTTGCCCTTCCTGTTCAACGACATCGCCGCCGTGGACCGTTTTCAGCGCAGCCCCGAGGGCCAGAAGCTGCTCAAGTCCATGGAAAGCAAGAACATCATGGGCCTGGCCTATTGGCACAACGGCATGAAGCATCTGTCGGCCAACAAGCCCCTGCGCCAGCCTGAAGATACCCGTGGCCTGACGTTCCGGATACAGAACTCCGCAGTGCTGGAGGAACAGTTCAAGGCGGTGGACGCCAAAGCCAAACCGATGATTTTCTCGGTGGTGTACCAGGGGCTGCGCACCGGCTTGGTCCACGGCACGGAAAACACCTATTCGAACTTCTACAACCAGAAGCTCAATGAGGTGCAGAAATACGTCACCGAGTCCAACCACGGCATACTCGACTACATGCTGATCACCACATCGGACTTCTGGAACGGCCTGCCGCCGGATATCCGCAGTGAACTGGACAAGATCGTGGTCGAATCCACCGCCCATGCCAACCAGGAAGCGGAGCGCTTCAACCAGCAGGACAAGCAGCATGTGCTGGACGCCAAGACCACCGAGATCGTTACCCTCACACCGGAGGAACGTAATGCCTGGCGCGAAAAAATGAAGCCGGTCTGGGCGAAGTTCGAACAGGAGATCGGGCCGGATCTGATCAAGGCGGCTGAGGCTTCCAACAAGGCCCAATAATGTAACCAGGCCCAACAAGGTCCCACTGGGCCTGTAGGAGCTGCCAAAGGCTGCGATCTTTTGATTTTTCGCTTGAGACTCAAGTGTCTGGGGAAAGATCGCAGCCTCGTTGCACTCGACAGCTCCTACACAGCTCCTACACAGCGTCCGCAGGCTCAGCGGGCGCAAGCTTCCTTGCCAGTCAATCTACCGTCCCCAGCAACCCGGCACATTGCGTTATGATCCCCCGCCTCTCCCTGAACAGAGCTTTTATCCCCGAATGCTGCCGTCCACTCCCGATGTCACCACCCTGCCCCCCGTCCTGGTCGGCCCGCTATTGCGGCGGCTGGAGCCCACGCGACTGGTGATGTGGCTGGTGGGTACGCGAGCATTGGCGTTGACGCTGCGCGTGGCCGGCGTGGGCGATCTGGCGCTGGATGCGTCGCACTGCACCGTGGTGCCGGTGGGGCAGCGGGCGTTTGTGCATCTGATCGATGTGCGGCTCGACACCCCCTTGCCCCAGGACGTGGCGATCGACTACGACCTGCTGGTGGACGGCGCACCCATTGCCGAGTGGGCGCCGCACCTGTTGTATGACGGCGTACCGTGCCCGAATTTCATGTTGCACTCGCGCATCGAGCAACTGGTCCACGGCTCCTGCCGAAAACCCCATTACCCAGCCAACGACGGCCTGCTTTGTGTCGACCGACTGCTGGCGCAAAACCCGACGCAACGCCCGGCATTACTGATGATGAGCGGCGATCAGGTCTATGCCGATGACGTCGCCGGCCCCATGTTGCGGGCGATTCATGCGCTGATCGAACGCTTGGGGCTGTTCGAGGAATGCCTGGACGGTGCCGTGGTGGCGGACAGCGCCAAGCTCTATCAACACCCGGCCAGTTATTACCATCGTGCCGATTTGTTACCGGCACTTGAGAGCAACGAAACCCTGCGCGAGCGTTTTTTCGGCGGGGCCCGCAAGCCGATTTTCACCAGCAGCAGCGCCGACAATCACTTGGTGACCTTCGCCGAGGTCATGGCGATGTACCTGCTGGTGTGGTCACCGGTGCCCTGGACGCTGATCGCGGTGCAGCCGCCCGAACTGACCGTCGAACGGCGCCAACGCTACGACCTGGAACAGCAGCGCATCGATGCGTTCAAGACCGGGCTGAGCGGCGTGGCGCGGGTGTTTGCGCATTTGTCGTGCCTGATGATTTTCGATGACCACGACATTACCGATGACTGGAATTTGTCCGCGCAGTGGGAGGAAACGGCCTACGGTCATCCGTTCTCCAAGCGCATCATCGGCAACGCGTTGATCGCCTACATGCTCTGCCAGGGCTGGGGCAACAACCCGGATGCCTTTGCTGACGTGCTCGCGCAAACCTTGGCCCTGAGCGACACCGCCCGAGACCGCTACCTCGACAGTGAGCCACAGGACAAACTGATCGACACCCTGCTGGCTTTCCAGCGCTGGCATTATGTGCTGCCGAGCACCCCGGCCCTGGTGGTACTCGACACCCGTACCCGGCGCTGGCGCAGCGAGACGACCCTCAAGCAGCCTTCCGGCCTGCTGGATTGGGAAGCCCTGAGCGAATTGCAGCAAGAGTTGCTGGATCACCCGTCGGCGATCATCGTCTCACCGGCGCCGATCTTCGGTGTGAAGCTGATCGAGACTGTGCAGCGGCTGTTCAGTTGGTGCGGTTATCCGCTGCTGGTGGACGCGGAAAACTGGATGGCCCATCGCGGCGCTGCCCAGGTAATCCTGAACATTTTCCGCCATTCGCGTACGCCGGGTAATTACGTGGTGCTGTCCGGGGATGTGCATTATTCCTTCGTTTACGAAGTATTGATCCCACACCGCAAGGGCGGCCCGCGCATCTGGCAGATCACCAGCAGCGGCATCAAGAATGAGTTTCCCCCTGCGCTGCTGGAATGGTTCGACCGCCTGAACCGCTGGCTCTACTCGCCGCGCTCGCCCCTGAACTGGTTCACCAAGCGCCGCAGCATGCGCATCGTCCCCCACACCCCGGAACACGCCGAGGCCGGTGAGCGGCTGTGGAACAGCGCGGGCATTGGCCAGGTGTTCTTCAATGAACAGGGCCAGCCTGCGCAGATATTCCAGCACAACGCCAACGGCCAACCGCCGACGCGGATGCTGCCGCCCAAATCCCCACCAGCCTGAAAACAGTGTGGGAGCGGGCTTGCTCGCGAAAGCGGTGTATCAGTCGCCAAATAAGTTGCCTGACACTCCGCTTTCGCGAGCAAGCCCGCTCCCACAAAGGATAGAGGCGTGAAATAGGCTCAGAACGCCAATTGCAGGCTCTGCTGACCTTCAAGGCTGAGCAGCAACTGTTTCGCCGCCAGGCCGCCAGCGAAGCCGGTGAGGCTGCCGGAGCTGCCGATGACGCGGTGGCACGGGGCGATGATCGAGATGGGGTTGCGGCCATTGGCGGCGCCGACCGCCCGGACCGCTGTCGGTTGGCCGATCTGGACGGCGATGTCGCGGTAGCTGCGGGTTTCTCCGAAGGGGATGGTCAACAGGGCGTGCCAGACCCGTATCTGGAAATCAGTGCCCGCGAAATCCAGCTCCAGCTCGAAACGACGGCGCTGGCCGGCGAAGTATTCCAGCAACTGACGCTCGGTTTCCTTGAGGAGCGGATGCTGGGTGTCCTCCTCCAAAGGCCCCAGGCGCACCCGATTGAGCCGCTCGTTTTCCCAAAGGATGGCCGCCAGCCGTGTCTTCCGGGCAACGAGGATCAGTTGGCCGACGGGGGATTGGATGGTTTTGTACAGAGGCAACATCGAGGGATTCCTTTACTGGCTCAGACTGCTTTTTGTGGCGAGGGGATTTATCCCCGCTGGGCTGCGCAGCAGCCCCCAATAATCAGCCTGACACACCTTAGTGTCAGGTTTCAGGGGCGCTTCGCACCCCAGCGGGGATAAATCCCCTCGCCACAAAAAGCGCCTCGACACAAGTGAGCCCCGCTCAGCCCAACAACCCCAGCGCCTTCGCCCGCGCCACCGCTTGGGTGCGGCGCTCGACGCCGAGTTTGCTGTTGATGTGGCTGGCGTGGGTCTTGACGGTGTGCAGCGAGATAAACAATTGCTCGCTGATCTCCTGGTTCGAGCAGCCTTGGGCAATCAACTGCAACACCGCCCGTTCGCGACTGCTGAGGGTTTCGACGGGCGCCGTTGGGTCGGCAGGCTGGGCTACCGTCGAGGGCAGGCGTTCGAGCAGATGTTCACGCAAGGTGCTGGGTGGTGCGTGCAGAAGCTGTTCGCGCAACCATTCACGGTGCTCACCAAACAACCATTCGAAAGGCTGCAAAACCCCGCCGCTGGCGGCTTCGAAAGCCTGGGCCAGGGTGCGACGGGCTTCGGGCTCGCGCCCGACACTCAGCAGCAAGGCGACTTTCTGGTTGAGCGCCATCACGCTGAGCATCTGCCGGCCGCTTTGCTGACCGTGTTCCAGCAAGGCATTGAGCCGACCTTCGGCGAGCATCGGTTGACCCCGGATGGATTCCAGCACCGCCTGTTGCAGTTCGACATGCAGTGGCAGTTGCGGGTGAAACTCGGGCGGCGCGGCGGCCCGTTCGCCGGTGTAGGTCTGGCCCAAGCGGGCCAGCCAGGCTTCGGCCAGGTCGGTGCGGCCCTGGGCCAGCCAGAGTTCGCATTTAACCAGGGTGATCATCGCCAGGTAGTAGATCGGCGGAACGTCCCAGATGTGCATCAGGCGTTCGGCTTCCGCCAGTTCGGCGAACGCCCGGGCGAATTCGCCGCGATAGCCTTCGACACGCGCGATCACGCAATGGCCGATCAGCACGCTGATGTCGCGGCAGGCGCGGGCCTCGGTGAGGCCCGCCTGCAACCGCGCGACGCCGGCCTGGGGCTGCATGCGCAAGGTCAGCAGGAAACCTTCGTACATGATCAACCGCGCCCGCACCGCATAAAGCCGCTGGGGCGACAGCGTGTGCAACCGTTGCAGGCCCTGGTGCACTTCATCCAGCGCCCGCAGGATCTCACCCCGCGCCTGCAGAACCCGGGCACGATCGTAATGGGCCAGGGCCTCGAACAGTGGATTGCCGACCCGCTGCGCCAGCTCCAGGGAGTCACGGTTCAGGTTCCGGGCGCGCCACAGGTCGCCGTCGGCAATCGCCAGGTTAGACAACGTGGACAGGCACATCAGGCGCTGGCCGTAGCGCTTTTGCGGCAGGCTCTCCAAAGCTTCGCTGCAATACCGCACGGTGGCCTCGCGATCCCCCCGACCACGGGCGACGATCCCGCTCAGGGCCAGCCATTGGGCGAGCATGGATTTTTGCGCGGTGGCCGAGGGGGCCGGCAGGAAACGACTCAAGTGCGCCGCCAGCTCTTCGGCAGCGTCCAGCTGGCAGGCCAGCCCCAACGCCCAGCTGTAGAGCACGATCAGCCGCGGGGTACTGATGAGCAGACTGTCGGGCAAGTCCATTTTCCAGCGCAGCAACATGCCGACGTTCTGCTCGGCCAGCAGTTGCTCCTCCGAGAGGTTCTGCACCAGATTCGCCGCCACGTCCAGGTGCCCCGCCCGCAGGGCCTGTTCCACGGCTTCGTCGATCAGCCCCTGGGCGTTGAACCAGCGACAGGCCCGCAGGTGCAGGGTCGCGGCCGGGACCATGGCCGGCGCGCTGGGGCGACTGCGCAACAGGTCGGAAAACAGGTGGTGGTAGCGGTACCAATGGCCGTGCTCGTCCAGCGGCACCAGGAACACCTGGTGGGCCGCCAGGTAACGCAGGATCTCGGCGCTGTCATGGGCTTCGCGCACGGCGTCGCACAGTTCGCTGCAAAAGCGTTCCTGGGGGGCCGTGTCGTAGAGGAACGCCTGCACCTCGGCGGGCAGGCAGTCGATGACTTCTTCGAGCAGGTAATCGCGAATCAGCCCTTCGCCGCCGTGCAGGGCCTGGGGCAGCAGGCCTTCGGTACCGGCTTCGGAGGCGGCCAGCAACCAGAAACGCAGCCCGGCCACCCAACCTTCGCTGCGCAGGATGAGGTTTTCCAGCGCCTCACCGCGCAACGAACTGCTGTGATGCTGGAGCAGGGTCAAGGCTTCGTCATGGGTCAGGCGCAGGTCCTGCTCATTGAGTTCGAGCAATTGCCGCGACAGGCGCAAGCGCGCCAGATGCCAGTCCGGGCGCTGGCGGCTGGTGACGAGTACCAGCAACCCGTCGGGCAGGTGATTGAGGAAAAATTGCAGGCAGCGATCCAGCACCGGGCTTTGGGCCAGGTGGTAATCGTCAAGGACCAGCAGCAAGGGTGCGCGAGGCGATAAGTGCGTGGACAGTTCGTCCAGCAGGCCGTCGAGCCATTCTTCGAAGGCAAAGGGTTGATGGCGCTGGCGCATTTTCAGCAGCCCCAGTGCCCTGCCGCCCAATTGCGGGAAAAACGCCTGGAGCCCTTCGAGCAGCCGTTCCAGGAAGCGCCCCGGATCGTTGTCCCGGGCGCTGAGCCCCAGCCACAGGCTTTGCCAATGGGCCGGCAGGCTCTGGCAGAACTCCACCGCCAGGGAGCTTTTACCGAACCCCGCCGGGGCACTGACCAACAGCAACCTGCCCCCAAGCCCGGCGCTCAAACGCTCGCACAACCGCGGCCGCACAACATGGCCGTCGGGCAAGGGCGGGCGGTAGAAACGCCCGTCCTGTACCGCGATGGCAGCGCGGGCAGAATCCGGAAGTGAAGACAAATCAGTCATGGCCGGCTCTTGTTGGAATGCGGGTGGCGGCGTTGCAGATGTCCGCAGACTAGCGGTAAACGAGGAGGTATTGAAGGGAGTGCTACAAATGGCTACAAAAAGACTACACGCCGATGGCCCTTGAAGGCGCCGCTTTTGTGGCGAGGGGATTTATCCCCGCTGGGTTGCGGAGCAACCCCTCAGCCATCTACTTCGGAGCATCAGTCGGATTGTCTTCAAGCTTTTTGGGGCTGCTTCGCAGCCCAGCGGGGATAAATCCCCTCGCCACAGGGGTTTTGTGTTGGTCAAAAAAAAGCCCCGAACCAGTCGGGGCGTTTCTTCGAGGATGCGGCCTCGGGTAAAGCAGTTTAGCGGATGCCTTCCTGACGCAGTGCGTTCGGGGTGAAATCGGCGGTGGTGGCGGTGAAGCCGAAGTCGTAGGCCGATTTCTCTTCGTTCTTCATGCCCAGTGCCAGGTAGCGGCCGGACTGCAGGTCGTAGAGAGTTTCCAGGGCATACCACGGCACTTGCTTGTCGTAGTAGTTCTCGGCATGGGCCTCGGCCACGCGCCACAGTTGGCCACGGCCATCGTAGTGGTCGATCACTGCGGCTTGCCAGGTGTCTTCGTCGATGTAGAAGTCACGCTTGGCGTAGATATGGCGTTGGCCTTCCTTCAGGGTCGCGGTCACATGCCAGACACGACGCAGCTCGTAGCGGGCCAGATCCTGGTTGATGTGGCCGGCCTTGATGATGTCGGCGTACTTGAGTTGCGGCGAATCGATCTTGTAGCTGTTGGAGGCGATATACAGCTCTTTCTTGCCTTCCAGCTTCCAGTCGTAGCGGTCCGGCGCACCGTTGTACATGTCCAGGTTGTCGGAAGTACGCAGGCCATCGGCAGCGGTACCCGGGCCGTCATAGGACACTTGCGGGGCACGGCGCACACGGCGCTGGCCGGCGTTGTAGACCCACGCCGAACGCGGTTCCTTCACCTGGTCGAGGGTTTCGTGCACCAGCAGCACGCCACCGGCCAGTCGCGCTGGAGCGGTCACTTGCTGCTTGAAGTAGAACAGGATGTTGCCAGGGTTGGCCGGATCGAAATCCTTCATCTTGTCGCGGAACACGAACTGGTCGCGGAAATACACCAGGCTGTACGAACCGTTTGGCTGCGGGGTGGCCTGGGTGACCAGGCGCGTCACGCTGCCGCCGCGATAGCGGGTGATGTGGTTCCAGATGACTTCCACGCCGCTCTGGGGAATCGGGAACGGCACGGCCGTCTCGAAGTTCTCCAGGCCGTTGCCGCCGGAGACCAACTTGGTGTTGACCGCGTTTTTCTTGATGGAGGCGAACACCTCGTCCGGCACGGTGGCACCGCGATGGGTCGGATAGACCGGCATCTTGAAGGTTTCCGGGTAGCGCTTGAACATCGCGTATTGGCCCGGGGCGAGTTTGGCTTTGTACTGCTCGACGTTCTGCGCGGTGATGGTGAACAGCGGTTTTTCGCTCGGGAATGGGTCGGCAAGGAAGCCCTTGCTGTCCACGGCACCGGCGTTCTTGGCCATGGGTTTCCAGGCCGAGATGGAGCCGTCGGCATTGCCAGCCATTTCGGCGCCCATCGGCGTCAGGCTCTTGCCCAGTTTGTCGGCCTCGGCGGCAGGCACCGCCGCCATGACACTGGCCGCCAACAGGGACAGCCCCAAAGCACCGACCTGCAACAGATTCTTTGTTATTTTCATAGTGTGTCGTCCTGAAATACGGTGCTTAGAAGGTCACGCCGACGCTGAGCGCCAGGAAGTCGCGATCATCCACGGTGCTGAAGTCGCCACCAAAGAAGTTGGTGTAGGCCAGGCTGGCGTTGTAGGTGTTCTGGTACTCGGCATCCAGCCCGAGGCTGACGGCTTTGCGGCCTTCTTCGAAGTTGCCGCCAGGGCCTGGCGAGTAGCCTTTGACGTCATGGGACCAGGCCACGTTAGGCTTGAGGTTCACACCGGCGAAGACGTCCGGGTATTCCCAGATCGCGCGAGCGCGGTAGCCCCAGGAAGTGGAGGTAGTGAAGCCGTCGTTGTTGCAGTTGCTGTTCACGTCGTTGATGGTCTGGCCGCCGCCTGCGGCGGTAGAGCCGTTGAGCCTGTTACAGGCTCCGCCGGGCAGTTGACCCGGACCAAAGACAGGGTCACGACCGTAGCGAACGTCCGACTTGCTTTCCAAGCCTCCAACATGAGTCACGCCGACTTCACCTACCAGTGTGAGGCGACTGGCGCCCATGACCTGATCCAGGAAGTGAGTGAAGGTGGTCTGGAACTGAGTGATTTCCTTGCGGCGATAACCATGCAGATCCTGGCCTGGCACACCCGGGAGCAGCGAAGCATTGCCCAACGTAGTACCACCGAGCGGGCGAACGCCGGCGAACAGGATATCGGTGGTGCTCAATTGCACCGGTGCATTTGGGCGATAGCTCAATTCACCGCTCCACGCCGTACCGGTAGGCAGTGTGGTGGAAAAGCTCAGACCGTAGAGTCGAATGTCTTCCGGGTATTCAACAAAATAGTTGGAGTTGCCCGCTACGATCAGCGGTGCCAATTGACCAAAGCCAGGCGCGATGTCGTAGACCGATTGAGGGGCTCCGGTGGCACTGAAGATCGGCGCACGGCTGTGGTAGTTCATGAAGTAGGCACCGAACTCAGTGTCCAGCGGTTCGAACATGTACTTCAACGATGCGCCCCACTGGCCGCTGTCGCGGGCATCGCGGTCCGGGCCACGACGTACCAGCACGCCTTCTTCGTTGATATCGACACCTCGCGCCGCCAGGGCCGGCAAGAATGCGCCAGGAATAGTGGAACGTTTATTCAACACCCGCAGATTATCCGTACAGCCATCGGCAATAACATCCGGCTGGGAGAAGAACGTACCGCAGTTATCGACAACCGTCTGGTCCCACTCCAGTTGATAGAACGCTTCAGCCGACAAATTATCGGTCAGGCTCTGGGACACATAGAACATGTTGACCGGGATCAAGCCTTCCTTGACCTCGGCACCCGGGCGACGGAATGCGGACACGTCGACGGGGTTGATGGAGTTGATGCCGCCCTGGATGAAGGTACTTTCACCCCAGCTGACCACCTGCTTGCCCAGGCGAACCGAGCCCGGCTGATCGGCAATGGCGTAGTTGTGGTAGACGAATGCATCGAGAATCTGCCCGCCGGAGGACTGGGCGCCTTCCTTGCGATTGTTATCGCTGATGTCCTTGTACAGGCGGCTTTCGTCCTTGAGTTCAAAGTCGTACCAGTACTTGCCGCGCACAAACACGCCGGTATCGCCGTACTTCAGTTCCAGGTCGTGGATGCCCTTGAAGATCTTCGAGAAGGTTTCCCCTCGCTTGAAGTTCAAGTGCCCGTCATCGGAGGTCTGCGACAAGCCCTTGCCGCCATTGTTGACACCGATCAGGTCCTTGTTGGCATTGGCCGTGGACCAGCTCGCCCCCACCGACAGGGACGAGTCGAACTGGCCTTCGATTTCACCGATGTTGAAGCTGACGCCGAATGCCGGGCCGGCGAGCGAGGAGGCAAGACTGACGGCCAGAGGCAGTTTTGCCCGGCGCCAGAAAGTGTTTGCTGAGGTCATCGACGCAACTCCATGTGTTTTATTGTTATGGCAGTGGACATTTCCAGAAACTCTTCGCCGTGCTGGCACGTACGTCCCATTCCGAAAATCCCATGAGCGGACTATAGCCAGCAGGTAGTACGGCTTGATCCCTCTAAAGTGTGATTTGCAGCCCTCAACCACTCTGGAACAGTCCTTTCGCCAGACCGACAGATGCCGGCACGGCAAGGATGGCTGAAATTTTCGGTTTGACAAGGCAAGCGCTTGCTTGGTGGGGCTGCCGTGCCCTTTCGGGCACGGCAAAAAGGCCTAAAGCGTGGACAGGAAGGTGCTGTTGTTGCTCTGCCATTCGGTGATGTCGACGCGGATGCGCTTCTTGTCGAGCTTGCCGACGCTGGTCTTGGGAATTTCCGTAACAAGGGCGATCTGGCTCGGGATCGCCCACTTGCTCAAGTGCCCCAGCTCGACGAACGGCTTGAGGTGTTCCTTGAGTTCGCGAGCCCCGAGCTGATGCCCTTCGCGAATCACCAGCAAGGCAAACGGCCGCTCGCCCCACTGCGGATCGGGAATGCCGACCACTGCTACTTCGCGTACCGCCACGTGACGGCTGATGAGGTCTTCCAGGTCCAGGGAAGAGATCCATTCGCCACCGGTCTTGATCACATCCTTGATGCGGTCACGGATGTCGATGAAGCCCATGTTATCGAGCGTGGCGACGTCACCGGTGTGCAGCCAGCCGCCAGCCCAGAGCTCGGCGCCCTTCTGCGGCTCGTTGAAATAGCCCTCGGTGAGCCACGGCGCGCGCAGTACCAGTTCGCCCTGGGTCTCGCCGTCGGCCGGCAGGAAACGTCCCTCGGTGTCAACGATTGCCGCCTCCACCAGTGGGCCCGGCACGCCGGCCTTGATCCGGTATGTGGTGCGTTCGTCTTCGCTACCGGCCATCAGTTCATCGTTGAGGTGGGCGCAGGACACCAGCGGGCCGGTTTCCGACATGCCATAGGCGGCAGTGAGCTGGATGCCCCGGGCCTTGGCCGCTTCGTACAGGCTGCGGTTCAGGGCGCTGCCGCCGATGACGATTTTCCAGCCGCCGAAATCGGTGCCCTGGGTGCCCTTGGCGTTGAGGACCATTTGCAGGATGGTTGGCACACAATGGGAAAAGGTGACCTTTTCCTTGCGCCACAGCTGGACCAGGAATTCGGGATCGTAGCGACCCGGGTAAACCTGCTTGAGCCCGAGCATGGTCGCGACATAGGGCAGGCCCCAGGCGTGGACATGGAACATCGGCGTGATGGGCATGTACACGTCGTTGGTGCCCAGCAGCCGCACGCTGTCGATGGACCCCATGATGGTCGCCACGCCCATGGTGTGCAGCACCAGTTGCCGATGGGTGAAGTACACGCCCTTGGGGTTGCCCGTGGTGCCAGTGGTATAGAACGTGGTGGCGACGGAGTTTTCGTCGAAATCCTGGAAGTCGTAGGTGGGGGCGGCGGCGGCCAGCAGTTGCTCGTATTCACCCACCAGGTTCGGCAGGTCGGCGGTTTTTTCCGGCAGGTCGGTCAGCAGCAGGGTCTTGTCCACCGTGGTCAGGTGCCCGGCAATCGCCTGGTACAAGCCGACGAACTCACTGTTGACCAGCACGAAGCGGTCCTCGGCGTGGTTCATGGTGTAGAGGATCTGTTCCGGTGACAGGCGCACATTGATGGTGTGGATCACCGCACCGATCATCGGGATCGCGAACATGCATTCCAGGTAGCGATGGCTGTCCCAGTCCATCACCGCCACGGTATCACCGGCCTTGACCCCCGCCTCGGTCAACACATTGGCCAGGCGCGCGACCCGCTCTATCAGCGTCGGATAGCTGTAGCGCAACTGGTCACGGTAGATGATCTCGCGGGTTTTCTCGTAACGCGTGCCGGACATCAGCAGCCGCTTGATCAGCAGCGGGTATTGATAAGCGCCTTCGGCTGGAGGAATAACGCGAGTCTGCAACATAAGAGTCCCTTTTCTGACTGCACGGTCTTGGCTGGAAGTTAGCACTCTAGAGCGCTTATACACCGATCAAATCAGCCAAAGGAATGATTTGATCGGCGCGCCAATACTAGCCTTGAGCCATGCCCAGGACTGTAGGAGCTGCCGAGTGCAACGAGGCTGCGATCTTTCCCCTGCCAATTGAATCCAGAGCGAAAAAACAAAAAATCAAAAGATCGCAGCCTTCGGCAGCTCCTACACAAAGCGAGCTTAGGGTGGATCAGTGCGCCTCGGTAAACGCCAGCTTCACCCCAATGGCGACGAGCACCGCGCCCATGGTCCGGTCGAACCAGTGGCCCATGCGCGCAAAACCGGCGCGCACCCGCTGCTGGCTGAACAGCAGCGCCACCAGGCAGAACCAGGCGGCCGTCGCAACCGCCAGGTACACGCCGTAACCGGCCTGGACGGCCAACGGTGTGTGCGGGTTGATCACCACGGTGAACAGCGACAGGAAAAACAGCGTCGCCTTGGGGTTCAGGCCATTGGTGACGAAGCCCGAGGTGAACGCGCCGCGAGGGGTACGCTCACCGGCCTCCTTGTGCAGGTTGTCCTCGCTGGGCTTGGCCGGTTGCGCCCGCAGTGCCTTGAAGCCGATGTACAGCAGGTACGCGGCGGCAGCCCACTTCAGCGCGTTGAACAGCACGATCGATTGCGACACGATCAGGCCGATACCCAACAGCGAATACCCCACGTGCAGGAAAATCGCCGTGCCGACGCCCAGCGCCGTCCAGGTCCCGGCGCGCCGGCCATGGGTCACGCTTTCACGCACCACCACGGCAAAATCCGGCCCGGGGCTGGCAACGGCCAACAAGTGGATCAGGGCGACGGTGAGGAATTCGGTGAGGTACATGGTGGAGCTCCTTGGCTAACTCAAATCTCAAAACAAACATCAACTGTGTAGTGAGGGGGCTGTGTGGGAGCAAAGCTTGCTCGCGAAACGGGCGACTCGATTCCTGGGAGACCGCATCGTCGATGTCGCGAGCAAGCTTTGCTCCCACAGACATCTGATAGGCTCGCCACATTACGCCTTCGGTTCTTGACATAAAAGGTACAGCTGATGACGAACAGCGCTCGTGCAGTTTTCCTCGACCACCCTTCCCTGGACCTCGGCGACCTGGACCTGGGCCCGCTGCGCAACTGCTTCAGCGACCTGCAACTGTTCGCCCGGACCACGCCGGACCAGGTGGCCGAGCGGCTCGAGGGCGCCACCGTGGCGATCACCAACAAGGCCGTGATCGATGCGCAGGCCATGGCGGCCAGCCCCGACCTGAAGCTGATCCTGATCAGCGCCACCGGCACCAACAATGTCGACCTGGCGGCCGCCCGCCGCCACGGCATCACGGTGTGCAATTGCCAGGGCTACGGCACGCCGTCGGTGGCCCAGCACACGATCATGCTGTTGCTGAACCTGGCGACGCGCCTGGCCGATTACCAAAAAGCAGTAGGTGAAGGTCGCTGGCAGCAGGCTTCGCAGTTTTGCCTGCTGGACTATCCGATTGTCGAACTGGAAGGCAAGACCCTGGGCTTGCTCGGCCATGGCGAGCTGGGCAGCGCCGTCGGGCGGCTGGCCGAAGCCTTTGGCATGCGCGTGCTGCTGGGGCAGCTCCCCGGGCGCCCAGCCCGCCCCGACCGCTTGCCACTGGAGCAATTGTTGCCGCAAGTCGATGCCCTGACCCTGCACTGCCCGCTCAACGAGCACACCCGACACTTCATCGGCGCCCGCGAACTGTCGCAGCTCAAGCCCGGCACGTTCGTGGTCAACACCGCCCGTGGTGGCCTGATCGACGAACAGGCCTTGGCCGAAGCCCTGCGCAGCGGTCATTTGGGTGGCGCCGCCACCGACGTGCTCAGCGTGGAGCCGCCGGCCCAAGGCAACCCGCTGCTGGCCGGCGATATTCCACGCTTGATCGTCACACCGCACAACGCCTGGGGCAGCCGCGAGGCGCGGCAACGGATCGTCGGGCAAATGAGCGAAAACGCCCAGGGCTTTTTCAGCGGTACAGCGCGGCGTGTCGTCAGTTGATAAACTGCCGCACTTTTTTTCAAGGAGCAGACCATGGATCCGCGCAGTGAAGTACTGCTTCGTCAGGCCGAGTTATTCCAGGGTTCGGTCTTGCTGGCCGGCCTGCCCGCCGATGACCTGCTCGGCCGTTTGCCAGAGGCCCATGGCTGGTGCTGGCACGCTGGGGATCAGGCCGCGCTGGACGCTCGCTTCCCTGAGCGCAGCCACTTTGGTGTGAACATACCCGAGCGTGGGTTCGACACGGCCGTGGTGTTCCTGCCCAAGGCCAAGGACCTGACCGACTACATCCTCAATGCCGTGGCGGCGCGCCTGGCCGGGCGCGAGGTGTACCTGGTGGGGGAAAAACGCAGTGGCATCGAAGGGGCGTCCAAGCAGCTCAACCCGTTCGGCAAGCCACGCAAGCTCGACAGTGCGCGGCATTGCCAACTGTGGCAGGTCACCGTCGCCAACGCGCCCGAGGCCAAGCCCCTGGAAAGCCTGGCCCAGACCTACGAATTGCCCCTGGCCGAAGGCCCGTTGAAGGTCATCAGCCTGCCAGGGGTGTTCAGCCATGGTCGCCTGGACCGCGGCAGTGCGCTGCTGTTGGAACATCTGGATAAACTGCCCAGCGGGCATTTGCTGGACTTCGGCTGCGGTGCCGGGGTGCTGGGGGCGGTGGTCAAGCGGCGCTATCCGCACAACACCGTCACCCTGTTGGACGTGGACGCATTCGCCGCCGCCAGCAGTCGCCTGACCCTGGCCGCCAACGGCCTGGAGGCCGAGGTGCTGACCGGTGACGGCATTGACGCCGCGCCGATGGGCTTGAGCGCGATCCTGAGCAACCCACCGTTCCATGTCGGCGTGCACACCGATTACCACGCCACGGAAAACCTGTTGCGAAAAGCAGCCAAACATCTGAAAAACGGCGGCGAACTGCGGCTGGTTGCCAATAGCTTCCTCAAGTACCAGCCACTGATCGAGGAGCATTTGGGCGTCTGCGCCATCAAGGCCGAAGGCCAGGGCTTTCGCATCTACCGGGCCAAGCGCGGTTGAAATCTTTTAGGTAACAGCACTTGCTCAATCGGATTTGCCTAGGCAGAATCCGCTCCGTCCTAGGGGAGTAGTCTCCCGCGAGCGCCATGCTCGCCCGGCATACGTCAACATACTTGGTCAGCAGACCATGGCGTATGCGGCCCAAGCGTCCACACAGATGGTCGCTGGGTTTGACAAGACCTATGACACGCACACCTTACCCGGGGCGGGAAGGCTGTACGTGTCATAGCCGTGTCGACCCGCCCCTTAGGAATTCCTGATGCTGGACTCACTCCTGGTACCTACCGCTATCGTTGCGCTGGCCGAAATCGGCGACAAGACGCAATTGCTCGCGCTTATCCTGGCCGCTCGCTTTCGCAAACCCTGGCCGATCATCGCCGGCATCGTTGCTGCGACGCTCGCCAACCATGCCGCTGCCGGGGCAGTGGGGGTCTGGGTCAGCGGCTTTTTCTCCAACGCGGTCTTGCACTGGATACTGGCGGCAAGCTTCACGGCCACGGCGCTGTGGACCCTGGTCCCGGACAAACTGGACGATGAGGAAGCGAACACGGCCCGCAAGTTCGGCCCGTTCCTGACCACGTTGATTGCGTTCTTCCTGGCGGAAATCGGCGACAAGACGCAGATCGCCACGGTGATGCTCGCCGCGCAATACCCTGAGTTGTGGTTGGTGATCATCGGCACCACCGTGGGCATGTTGATTGCCAACGTGCCGGTGGTCCTGGCGGGCAATTTCGCCGCCGAGAAGCTGCCCCTGACCCTGATCCGCCGCCTGGCCGCCTCGGCATTCTTCGTCCTGGCGATCGTGGCGGTGTACAAGGCGATGCAGAGTAGTGGGTGGGTTTGAGGCTGCGTCACACCTTGGGCATAGGATAACTGTGGGAGCATAGCTTGCTCGCGATAAACGATGACGCGGTCTGATTAACGTCTGCGTCGCCCCTGTCGCGAGCAAGCTTTGCTCCCACAGCGATGCTTACTTCTTGGCCTGCTGATAAAGCGGCATCACCTTCGGAATCGCCGCCTGCAACGAAGTGATACGGCTGCTCGACGACGGGTGGGTGCTCATGAATTCCGGTGGCGCGCCTTCCGAGGCCTTGGCCATCTTGTTCCACAAGGTGATCGCCGCGTTCGGGTCGTAGCCGGCGCGGGCGGCCAGTTCGAGGCCGATCAGGTCGGCTTCGTTCTCGTTGCCGCGGCTGTTGGGCAAGGTCATGCCGTAGTTGGCGACGGTGTCGGCCAATGCCAGGCTGTCCTGGCCCAGGCCGAACAAGGCGCCAGCGCCCTGCTTGGCCATCTCGATGCCATAGGCCTTGGACATCGCTTCGCGCCCGTGCTCGCGCAGGGCGTGGGCGATTTCGTGGCCCATGATCGCGGCAATTTCAGCGTCGGTCAGCTTCAACTGGTCGATCAGACCGGTGTAGAACATGATCTTGCCGCCAGGACCGCAGTTGGCGTTGAGCTCATCGCTCTTGATCAGGTTCACTTCCCATTTCCACTGCGCCGAATCCGGGCGGAACACCGGCGCCTTGGCGATCAAGCGGTCGGCAATGACCTGGATGCGCTTGGCATCGTTGCTGGTCTTGTCCAACGCGCCCTGGGCGCTCGCCTCACCCATCGTCTTTTGATAGGACTGGGCGTACATCTGGTTGACCTCAGCGGTCGACAGCATGCTGAACATGTACTGCTTGCGCTCCACGCCCACGGCTCCGCCGCTGGTGGTATTGACCGACTGGCAACCGGTGAGCAGCAGAGCCGCGCTCAGAGCACTCACCATCAATGTCTTGTTCATGTAAAAAAAGCTCCCTGGAAACGTGGGCGTATCCTAGGCCTTGATTTGTATCGGCGCCAGATACCTAACGAAGGATTACAGTTTTTTCGCATTGCTCGCGATAGCGCCCGGCCAGCCAACCTTGAAGTGACTGACACTACGCCTTCGCGAGCAGGCTCGCTCCCACAGGGGATTGGCGGCAGGATGCCGATTTGTGAATGCAGCAGAACAACTGTGGGAGCAAAGCTTGCTCGCGATGGCGTCAGTCCAGCCAACATTGAGGTGACTGACACTACGCCATCGCGAGCAAGCTTTGCTCCCACAGACTCCCCACAGGCTCAATGCAGGGGGTTAGAGTTCGCCGAGGGCTTCGATCAGGGCCTGGTTCTGCTCCGGTGTACCGATGCTGATCCGCAGGAACTGGGCAATCCGCTCCTGCTTGAAGTGCCGCACGATCACACCCTGCTCCCGCAGTTTCGCCGCCAATCCTGCCGCATCGTGCCGGGGATGGCGGGCGAAGATGAAGTTGGCCGCCGAGGGCAGCACGTCAAAGCCCTTGGCTTGCAGTTGGGCCACGACCCATTCACGGTGCTCGATGACCAACTGGCAGGTCCGGTCGAAATGCTCGCGATCATCGAACGCCGCCGCGCCGCCGACATTCGCCAAGCGATCCAGCGGGTAGGAGTTGAAGCTGTTCTTGATCCGCTCCAGCGCTTCGATCAGGTCCGGATGGCCCACCGCCAGGCCCACGCGCAGCCCCGCCAGGGAGCGGGACTTGGACAAGGTCTGGGTCACCAGCAGGTTCGGATAGCGATCCACCAGGCTGATGGCCGTCTCGCCGCCAAAGTCGATATAGGCCTCGTCGACCACCACCACCGAATCCGGGCTGGCCTTGAGCATCTGCTCGACCGCTTCCAGCGCCAGCAGGCAGCCGGTCGGCGCGTTCGGGTTGGGGAAAATGATCCCGCCATTGGGTTTGGCGTAGTCCGCCGGGTCGATCTGGAATTGCGCATCCAGCGGCACCGCATCGAACTGAATGCCGTACAACCCGCAATACACCGGATAGAAGCTGTAGCTGATGTCCGGGAACAGCAGCGGCTGGTCGTGCTGCAACAGACCGTGAAAGATGTGCGCCAGCACTTCATCCGAGCCGTTACCCAGGAACACCTGGTTGCTCTGCACGCCGTAATAGCGGGCCACGGCACCTTTCAGCAGGTCGCTGTTGGGATCCGGATACAGGCGCAGGTTGTCGTTCAGCTCGGTCTGCATCGCCGCCAGGGCCTTGGGCGATGGGCCGTAGGGGTTCTCGTTGGTGTTGAGCTTGACCAACCGGGTCAGCTTCGGCTGTTCACCCGGCACGTAGGGCACCAGGTTCTTGACGAACGGGCTCCAGAATTTACTCATTTCAGTTCCCCTGCCCTTCGATGGATGACTCGTCAAGAATGCGGTACTCGGCACTGCGCGCGTGGGCGCTCAGCGATTCGCCACGGGCCAGCACCGAAGCGGTCTTGCCCAGTTCGGATGCGCCCTGCTCGGAGCAGAAGATGATCGACGAGCGTTTCTGGAAGTCATACACCCCCAGCGGCGACGAGAAGCGCGCGGTGCCGGAGGTCGGCAACACGTGGTTGGGACCTGCGCAGTAATCGCCCAGGGCCTCACTGGTGTGGCGCCCCATGAAGATCGCACCGGCGTGACGGATCTGCGGCAACCAGGCCTGCGGATCGGCGACCGACAACTCCAGGTGTTCCGGCGCGATGCGGTTGGCGACTTCGATGGCCTGCTCCATGTCGCGGACCTTGATCAGCGCACCACGACCGTTGATCGAGGTGTTGATGATCTCGGCGCGGTCCATGGTCGGCAGCAGCTTGTCGATGCTGGCGGCGACTTTGTCGAGGAACTCGGCGTCCGGGCTGACCAGGATCGCCTGGGCGTCTTCGTCGTGCTCGGCCTGGGAAAACAGGTCCATGGCGATCCAGTCCGGGTCGGTCTGGCCGTCGCACACCACGAGGATTTCCGACGGGCCGGCGATCATGTCGATGCCGACCTGACCAAACACGTGGCGCTTGGCGGTGGCGACATAGATGTTGCCCGGCCCGACCACCTTGTCGACCCGTGGCACGCTTTCGGTGCCATAAGCCAGCGCAGCCACGGCCTGGGCACCGCCGATGGTGAACACCCGGTCCACGCCAGCGATGCAGGCGGCGGCCAGCACCAGTTCGTTGATTTCACCGCGCGGGGTCGGGACCACCATGACCACTTCGGTCACGCCGGCGACCTTGGCCGGGATGGCGTTCATCAGCACCGAGGACGGATAGGACGCCTTGCCGCCCGGCACGTACAGGCCGGCGCGGTCCAGCGGCGTGACTTTCTGGCCCAGCACCGTGCCGTCGGCTTCGGTATAGCTCCAGGAGTCCTGTTTCTGCCGTTCGTGATAATCACGCACCCGAGAGGCGGCCTTTTCCAGGGCTTCGCGCTGGGGCACGGTGATCCGGGTCAGGGCCAGTTCCAGGCGCTCGCGCGGCAGGATCAGGTCGGCCATGGACGCCACTTGCAGGCCGTCGAATTTCTGGGTGAATTCCACCAGGGCGGCATCGCCACGCTCGCGCACGGCCTTGATGATGTCCAGCACCCGCTGATTGACCGAGTCGTCAGACACACTTTCCCAGCTCAGCAGATGATCCAGATGATGTGCGAAATCCGGATCGGCAGCGTTGAGTCGGCGAATCGAAGTGGGAGCGGTCATAGCGAGGGCCTCATTAATGGCAAATGCTCAGGCGCCCTAAGCTACCAGTCCATTCGCGTGGGCACCTGAGAAAATTGGCTATGACACGGATAGACGGGCGCGACTCAAGGTCGCGCAGGTGAATCAGCCGCGGTGTCGCGATTCCACTGCCTTGCGCAGGGTATCGATCAGAGCCTGGATACGGGCGTGCTGCATTTTCATCGAAGCCTTGTTGACGATCAGCCGGGAGGTGATGTCAGCGATGAAGTCCTGGGGTTCCAGACCGTTGGCCCGCAGGGTGTTGCCGGTGTCGACCACGTCGATGATCTTGTCCGCCAGGCCGATCAGCGGCGCCAGCTCCATCGAACCGTACAACTTGATGATGTCGACCTGACGACCCTGCTCGGCGTAGTAACGCTTGGCAATGTTGACGAACTTGGTCGCCACGCGCAAACGCCCCTTGGGCTCCGGCGCGCCGACTTTACCGGCGGTCATCAGCTTGCAGCGGGCGATCTGCAGGTCCAGGGGCTCGTACAGGCCCTGGCCGCCGTATTCCATCAGCACGTCCTTGCCGGCAACGCCCAGGTCGGCGGCGCCATGTTCCACGTAGGTCGGCACATCGGTGGCACGCACGATCAGCAAGCGCACGTCGGCCTGGGTCGTGGGGATGATCAGCTTGCGGCTCTTGTCCGGATTCTCGGTCGGCACGATGCCCGCTTCAGCCAGAAGCGGCAAGGTGTCGTCAAGGATGCGGCCCTTGGACAGTGCGATGGTCAACATGGGAAACGTCAGTCCTTATCAAGGTACTCATGCCCGGTCGCAAGCGGCGCCGGACACACATCGAGGGTGCAAACACCCTCGACCTGAAACGAAATCAACGGGCACATCCTTGTGCCCATGCAGCCGGAACTAGCCCGGTACGCGGCGGATCTTGGCGCCGAGCATCTGCAGTTTTTCTTCGATGCACTCGTAGCCACGGTCGATGTGGTAGATGCGGTCGATCAGGGTATCGCCTTCGGCAACCAGGGCCGAGATGACCAGGCTGGCCGAGGCCCGCAGGTCGGTGGCCATCACTGGCGCGCCCTTGAGCTTCTCGGTACCCGTGACGATGGCCGTGTTGCCTTCGACCTGGATCTTGGCGCCCATGCGGTGCAGCTCGTAGACGTGCATGAAGCGGTTTTCGAAGATCGTCTCGATCACAGCACCGGTGCCTTCGGCAATGGCGTTGAGGGAGATGAACTGCGCCTGCATGTCGGTCGGGAATGCCGGGTACGGAGCGGTCCGCACGTTGACGGCTTTTGGCCGCTTGCCGTGCATGTTCACTTCGATCCAGTCTTCGCCGCAGGTGACTTCGGCACCGGCTTCCTTGAGTTTTTCCAGGACGGCTTCAAGGATGGTCGGATCGGTGTCCTTGACCTTGACGCGACCACCGGTGACGGCAGCGGCGACCAGATAGGTGCCGGTTTCGATCCGGTCCGGCATCACTTTGTAGGTGGCCGAATGCAGGCGTTCAACACCGTCGATGGTGATGGTGTCGGTGCCAGCGCCGCTGATCTTCGCGCCCATGGCGATCAGGAAGTTCGCCAGGTCGACCACTTCAGGCTCGCGCGCAGCGTTTTGCAGCACGCTGCGGCCCTTGGCCAGTGCGGCGGCCATCATGATGTTCTCGGTCCCGGTCACGCTGACGGTATCGAAGAAGAAGTGCGCGCCGCGCAAGCCGCCTTCCGGCGCCTTGGCCTTGATGTAGCCGCCTTCGACGTCGATCACCGCGCCCATGGCTTCCAGGCCGCGAATGTGCAGGTCCACCGGCCGCGAGCCAATGGCGCAACCGCCAGGCAAGGCAACTTCGGCTTCACCGAAACGGGCAACCATCGGGCCCAATACCAGGATCGACGCACGCATGGTCTTCACCAGCTCGTACGGGGCGATCAGGGTCTTGATGGTGCGCGGGTCGATCTCGACGCTGAGCTTCTCGTCGATCACCGGCTCAATGCCCATGCGGCCGAACAGCTCGATCATCGTGGTGATGTCGTGCAGGTGCGGCAGGTTGGCCACGGTCACAGGACCATCGCACAGCAGGGTCGCGGCCAGGATCGGCAGGGCGGAGTTCTTTGCCCCGGAAATACGGATTTCGCCATCAAGACGAACGCCGCCGGTAATAATCAGTTTATCCATAAGAATCTCGAGGCCCTTGGGCTCAGGTGCGCTCGGCCCAGGCCGCGCTGCTGAAAAATTTCATCGTGACCGCGTGGATGCTGCCATCGGCGATCCATGGGTTCAAATGGGCATAGATGCTCTGCTGACGCTTCACTGGGCTCAACGTCGCCAGTTCGTCGCTGATCACGTTCAGCTGGAAGTTGCAGCCTTCGCCTTCAACTTCCACCTTCGTACCAGGCAGCTTTCCTTCAAGGAAGCTCTTCACTTCTACAGCCTGCATGCTCAACCTCAATCGGCGCCCTGTGCGCGCGGGTCGCACATCATACAAAAAAGCCCCGCGCCTGCGAACCCCGCGAAGCAGGACTCTGACGGGGGGACTTTTCCAAGGATGTGGGTCAGGTGTGCGCCAACAGCTCGGTCAGCTCGCTGACCTGGGCTATTTCGCGCATGTCTTCGGGCATCCCACGGATGCTCCACGTTTTGCCGGCCGCCTTGGCGTCCCGCATGAAGCACAGCAGCAGCGACAGCCCGACGCTGCTGGACTTCTGCACCGCCGAGCAATCAATGACCACCTCGGCGGCACTGACGGACTTGATCAGCGCCTGGCCCTGCTTGCGCAGGGCCGGACCGGTGCGGTAATCCAGCACGCCACTGAGCATCAGCACGCCAGCCTCACCCAGACGAACGGCCGACTCACTCACCGATTCGATCATTGTGCCTGCTTCTCTTTGGCTTCTTCGGTCACTTCCTTGGCCTTGGCGACTTCACCGGCCCAACCGTTGATGGTCTTGTCCAGGTCGTTGCCATTGCGCTGCATGGCATCGGCGAACTGATCGCGGAACAGCTTGCCGATGTTGATGCCATTGATGATCACGTTGCGCACCTTCCACTCGTCGTTGATTTTCTCGAGTGTGTAGGACACAGGATAGATCGCGCCGTTGTTGCCCTTGACCTGCATGTCGACGCTGGTGCGGGTGCCACTTTCGTCCTTGGCCGGAGAAACGGTGATGCCCTGGTTGTTGTACTCCAGCAAGGCATTGCCATAGAACTGCATCAGGCTGCGCTTGAAGTTCTCCTGGAAGCGGGTCATCTGCGCCGGGGTTGCCTTGCGCGAGTACTTGACGGTCATGATGCTCTTGGAGATGCCGTCGGCGTCGACCACGGGGCCGACGATGCCGTTCAGTGCGTCATAGAACGCGCTGGGGTCCTGCTTGTATTGCTCTTTGTTGGCGGCAAGGTCCGCCAACAGCCGGGTTGTCGTGTCCTGGATGATGTCATGGGCCGAAGGCGCGGCCACGGCGTTAGCCATCAACGGCAGCGCCGCGAGCAACACCAACAGGCCACGTCGCAAGATAGAGATCATTCAAAAGCTCCTCATTTGGCGTCTTTGCTAACGGTATTGAGCAGGAATTTACCGATCAGGTCCTCGAGCACCAGGGACGACTGCGTGTCGTGGATGACGCCACCGTCCTTGAGCACGGCATCTTCCCCACCCACGCTGATGCCAATGTACTTCTCACCCAGCAGCCCAGCCGTGAGGATAGATGCAGTGGAATCAGTCGGCAGGTTATCCACGCGTTTTTCCAACTCCAGCGTCACCCGACCGGTGAAATCCTCGCGATTCAGATCGATTGCCGTGACCTTGCCGATCGTGACACCGGCCATGGTCACCTTTGCTCTGACCGTCAAACCGGCGATATTGTCAAAGTTGGCATAAAGTTTATAAGTATCGGTGCTTGCGGTCGGCGCCAGTCCACTGACCCGCAGGGCCAGCAGCAGCAAAGCCAGGATGCCAGCCAGCAAGAAAAGGCCGACACCGATTTCCAGGGTGCGGTTTTGCATCAGAAATCTCCAAACATCAAGGCGGTCAGAATAAAGTCAAGGCCCAGGACCGCCAGTGAGGCGTACACCACGGTCTTGGTTGTGGCACGGCTGATCCCCTCTGACGTGGGCTCACAGTCATAGCCTTGGAACACGGCGATCCAGGTCACGACGAAAGCGAATACGGCACTTTTGATCACGCCATTGAGGACATCGTCGAGGAAATCGACGCTGTTTTGCATGTTCGACCAGTAGGAACCCTCATAGACCCCCAGCCAGTCAACGGCCACCCACGAGCCGCCCCAAATCCCCACGACGCTGAAAATCATTGCCAGCACCGGCAGGGAAATGAAACCGGCCCACAGGCGCGGGGCAATGATGTACTTGAGCGGGTCGACGCCGATCATTTCCAGGCTGGACAACTGCTCGGTGGACTTCATGTTACCGATTTCGGCCGTCAGCGCCGAACCGGCACGCCCGGCAAACAGCAGCGCCGTGACCACGGGGCCGAGCTCACGCAGCAGCGTCAGCGCAACCATCTGCCCGACCGCCTGCTCCGAACCGTAGCTGGACAAAATGCTGAAGCCTTGCAGCGCCAGCACCATGCCAATGAAGATCCCGGAGACCACGATGATCACCAGGGACATCACGCCCACCGAGTGCAACTGCTTGACCAGCAGGCCGAAACCGCCGCCTGTCGAGTTGCGACCGAGCAAGGCGTGCATCAGGAACAACGAGGAACGGCCCAGTACCGCCAACACGTCGATGCCGGAGCGGCCAAACAGGCGAATTCTTTCCAACAGTGATTTCTTGCGCATCAGCGCTTCCCCAGCAGATCGGTACGGTAATCCGTGGCCGGAAAATGGAACGCCACCGGCCCGTCCGGATCACCCTTCATGAATTGGCGAATGCGCGGGTTGTCCGACTCTGCCAGTTCCTGCGGTGTCCCCTGCCCCAGCACCTGACCATCGCCGACCACATAGATGTAGTCGGCAATGCTCGCGGTTTCGGCCAGGTCGTGGGAGACCACGATACTGGTGATGCCCAGCGCATCGTTAAGCAGGCGGATCAGGCGTACGAGCACGCCCATGGCGATCGGGTCCTGCCCGACGAAGGGTTCGTCGTACATGAGGATCTTCGGATCGAGGGCAATCGCCCGCGCCAGCGCAACCCGACGCTTCATGCCGCCGGACAGCTCGTCGGGCATCAGGTCAAGGGCGCCACGCAGCCCGACGGCCTGCAATTTGAGCAGGACGATGTCACGGATCATCTCTTCCGGCAGGTCGGTATGGACCCGCAGCGGGAACGCCACGTTCTCGAACACATCGAGATCGGTAAACAGCGCGCCACTCTGGAAGAGCACGCCCATGTGCTTGCGCGCATCGAACAGGTCGCTGCGAGACAACTCGGGAAGATTCTGACCATTGACCCAGACTTCGCCGGCGCTGGGGCGCAGTTGTGCCCCCATCAGCCGTAGCAGCGTGGTCTTGCCGCACCCGGAAGGCCCCATGATACCGGTGACCTTGCCGCGTGGAATGCGAATATCGATGTCATTGAAAATGCTGCGCGTCCCTCGCTTGAAGGACAGTCCCTTCAGCTCGACCGCGTAGGCGTTGTCGGCACTCATCTAAACTCCTTGCGATGCAGCCTCACATTCGAATGCCCTGGGCAGCCGACAAGCGCCGGTACCGCCGGGCACGCGAACCGGCGGCGAACTATATCACTGCAACAGCCAAGCTCCCAAGGCCAACGCCCCGCCCGTTAAGCCTGGTTTAAGGTAAAAAGCCACATTTTATGTCGAACCTTGCGCCCCCTCGAACAAAGCATGACGAACTTACGTGAGGGAATTGTTCATTGCCGCTATAATCGCCGCCTTTTCATCGGGCTATACGATTTCTGACATGAGCCAATCCAGCGACCTGATTCAATCGGCACAACGTACCATCCGCCTCGAGCTCGAAGCCGTGCAAGGCTTGCTGCCCCATATCGACGCTGATTTCGTACGCGCCTGCGAGATGATTCTGGCCAGCAAAGGCCGCGTGGTCGTGGTCGGCATGGGCAAGTCCGGGCACATCGGCAACAAGATCGCCGCCACCCTCGCCAGCACCGGCACCACGGCCTTTTTTGTCCATCCGGCCGAAGCCAGCCACGGGGACATGGGCATGATCACCCGGGACGACGTCATCCTGGCCCTGTCCAACTCCGGCTCCACCAATGAGATCATCACGCTGCTGCCGCTGATCAAGCGCCTGGGCATCCAGTTGATCAGCATGACCGGCAACCCGGACTCGCCGCTGGCCAAGGCCGCCGAAGTAAACCTCAATGTCCATGTCGAACACGAAGCCTGCCCGCTGAACCTGGCACCGACCTCCTCCACCACCGCCGCCCTGGTCATGGGCGACGCCCTGGCCGTGGCGCTGCTGGAAGCCCGGGGCTTCACCGCGGAAGATTTCGCCTTTTCCCATCCCGGTGGCGCCCTCGGCCGTCGCCTGCTGCTGAAAGTCGAAAACGTGATGCACGCTGGCCAGGAGCTGCCACAAGTGCTGCGCGGCACGCTGCTCAAGGACGCGCTCATGGAAATGACCCGCAAAGGGCTGGGCATGACGGTGGTCCTGGAGACCGACGGCAAGCTCGCCGGGATCTTCACCGACGGCGACCTGCGCCGCACCCTGGACCGCACCATCGACATCCACAGTGCGACCATCGAGCAAGTCATGACGCCCCACGGCAAGACCGCCCGCGCCGAGATGCTCGCCGCCGAGGCCCTGAAGATCATGGAAGACCACAAGATCAGCGCCCTGGTGGTCGTCGACGACGAAGACCGTCCGGTGGGCGCCCTGAACATGCACGATTTGCTGCGTGCGGGAGTCATGTAAATGAACACAGACCTGTTGCAACGCGGCCAAGCCATCAAGCTGGCGGTTTTCGATGTGGACGGCGTGCTGACCGACGGTCGCCTGTACTTCCTTGAAGACGGCAGCGAGTTCAAGACGTTCAACACCCTCGACGGCCAAGGCATCAAGATGTTGATGGCCGCCGGCGTGCAGACCGCTATCATCAGCGGCCGCAAGACCCCGGTGGTCGAGCGGCGCGCGAAGAACCTCGGCATCCCGCACCTTTACCAGGGGCGCGAAGACAAACTGGTGGTGCTGGACGAGCTTCTGGGTCAACTCAACCTAAGCTATGAACAGGTGGCCTACCTCGGTGACGACCTGCCAGACCTGCCAGTGATTCGCCGGGTCGGCCTGGGCATGGCGGTCGCCAACGCGGCCAGCTTCGTCCGCGAGCACGCCCACGGCGTCACCACGGCGCGAGGCGGCGAAGGTGCGGCACGCGAATTCTGTGAACTGATCCTGCGCGCCCAGGGCCGCCTCGAAGCGGCCAACGCCGCGTACCTGTGAGCCATTTATGCTGAGCAAGAAGATTCGCACCCTCGTGGTGTTTGGCTGTATCGCGGCGATCTTTGCTGCGGTGGGCTACTGGAACATCAGCCCCGAACGGTTTCTCGACCGGCCTGCGACCCAGATCGAGGAAAAGATCGACTGGTACGCGACCAACACGCATACCCTGCAGTACCTGCCCGACGGCAAAGTGCAATACGAGATGACGTCCGACAAGGTCGACCACGTAAAGGCCACTGACATTACGCTGGTCACCAAGCCCGACCTGAACATGTTCCGCGGCACCGATTTTCCGTGGCACGTACAGAGTGAGCACGCCGAAGTCAATTCCGGCGGCACCGAAGTGGAACTGATCGACTCGGTACGCATCGCCCGAACCGACGAGAAAAACCGCACGACCATCATCACCAGCACGCGCATGACCGTGTTCCCACAGCAAGAATATGCGCAGACCGAGCAACCCGTTAGAATCGACGGCGCCGGGGGTGTATCGACCGGCACGGGAATGAAAGCGTATTTGAAGGAAAGCAGGATACACCTGCTATCGAACGTAAGAGGACAGTATGAAGCTCGCTAAAACCCTCCCTATTTTGCTCAGTCTGGGCGCAGCACTGGGAAGCGCGAGCGCCTGGGCTCTTCCCGACGACCGCAACCAGCCTATCCGCATCCAGGCCGATGATGCCCAGCTCGATGACAAGAATGGCGTTGCCACCTATAAAGGTGACGTGATCATCACCCAGGGCTCGATGAAGGTCACCGGCAATACCGTGACCATCACCCGCACCCCGTCCGGCGACATCGACGTAGTGACCTCCGTGGGCAACCTGGCCTATTTCGAGCAGATGCAAACCGCAGGCGATACCAAGCCTGTGCAGGGCTACGGGGTCACCATCCAGTATCACGCCTCACAGGATCGTGTCGTCCTGATCGACCGCGCCAAGGTCGTCGACAAGGACAACAACGTGACCCAAGGCGAGAAAATCGTCTACGACACCAACAAGAAGCTCGCCAGCGCCGGTCGCGCCACCGGTAGCAAGGTGACCGAGTCGCGTCCGCGGATCGACATGGTGATCCAACCGAAAAAGAAAACCGACGAGCAGAAGGCCCAGTAATGGCAACTCTGAAAGCTCAGCACCTGGCCAAGAGCTACAAGAGCCGTCAAGTCGTGCGTGATGTCAGCCTGTCCATCGACAGCGGCCAGATCGTCGGCCTGCTCGGCCCCAATGGCGCGGGCAAGACCACTTGCTTCTACATGATCGTCGGCCTGGTCCAGGCCGATCAGGGTCGCGTGCTGATCGACGACCTGGATGTCAGCCACCAGCCGATGCACGGCCGGGCGAAGGCCGGTATCGGCTATTTGCCGCAAGAAGCGTCGATCTTCCGCAAACTGTCGGTTGCCGACAACATCATGGCCATCCTCGAGACCCGCAAGGAACTCGACAAGGCCGGTCGTCGCCAGGAGCTGGAAAGCCTATTGCAGGAATTCCACATCAGCCACATTCGCGACAACCTGGGCATGAGCCTGTCCGGTGGCGAGCGGCGTCGCGTGGAAATCGCCCGCGCCCTGGCCACCGCACCGAAGTTCATCCTGCTCGACGAACCGTTCGCTGGCGTGGACCCCATCTCGGTGGGCGACATCAAGCAGATCATTCATCACCTCAAGGCCAAGGGGATCGGCGTGCTGATCACCGACCACAACGTGCGCGAGACGCTGGACATCTGCGAAACCGCCTACATTGTCAATGACGGCCAGCTGATCGCCGAAGGCGACTCCGCAGCGATCCTGGCCAATGACCTGGTCAAGGAAGTGTATCTGGGCCATGAGTTCCGCCTGTAAGGACAAGTGTCTGGCGACTTGCCCGAGCGTCGTTTAATTTTATTATGGCGACGCTCTAGGCAAACACTTCAGTTTCAGGCATATAATTTGCTTAAGTTTGGCGCTTCGGCGCCCTGTAGTGGATGGCGCATGTGCGCCGGCGAATAAGGTGTTAAGCCCCTGCCATGAAACCATCGCTAGTCTTGAGAATGGGCCAGCAGCTGACGATGACACCGCAGCTGCAACAGGCCATCCGCCTGCTCCAATTGTCGACCCTGGACCTGCAACAGGAAATCCAGGAGGCCCTGGAGTCCAATCCGATGCTCGAACGCCAGGAAGAAGGCGACGACTTCGATAACACCGATCCGCTGGCCGACAACGTCGAGCAGAAGACCAACACCGAAATCCCGGAACCGTCCTACCAGGAAGCCGCCCCGACGGTGGATAACCTCGAGGATGGCGAATGGAACGAACGCATCCCCAACGAGTTGCCCGTGGACACGGCCTGGGAAGACGTCTACCAGACCAGCGCCAGCAACCTGCCGAGCAGCGATGACGACGAGTGGGACTTCACCACCCGCACCTCTGCCGGCGAAAGCCTGCAAAGCCACCTGCTGTGGCAGCTGAACCTGGCGCCGATGTCCGACACCGATCGCCTGATCGCCGTAACCCTGATCGATTGCATCAACAACCAGGGCTACCTGGACGAGACCCTCGACGAAATCCTCGAAGCGTTCGACCCCGAGCTCGACATCGAGCTGGACGAGATCGAAGCCGTCCTCCATCGCATCCAGCAGTTCGAACCGGCCGGTATCGGCGCCCGCAACCTGGGCGAGTGCCTGTTGCTGCAACTGCGCCAGTTGTCCGCCAAGACACCGTGGCTGGCCGAAGCCAAGCGGCTGGTCACCGATTACATCGACCTGCTGGGCGGCCGCGACTACAGTCAACTGATGCGTCGCATGAAGCTCAAGGAAGATGAGCTGCGCCAGGTCATCGAACTGGTGCAGAGCCTCAACCCGCGCCCCGGCTCGCAGATCGAATCCACTGAACCTGAATACGTGGTCCCCGACGTGATCGTGCGCAAGCACAATGATCGCTGGCTGGTGGAGCTCAACCAGGAGTCGGTGCCCAAGCTGCGCGTCAACGCCCAGTACGCCGGCTTCGTCAAGCGCGCCGACACCAGCGCCGACAACACCTTCATGCGCAACCAGTTGCAGGAAGCGCGCTGGTTCATCAAGAGCCTGCAAAGCCGCAACGAAACCCTGATGAAAGTGGCCACCCAGATCGTCGAGCATCAGCGCGGCTTCCTGGAGTACGGCGATGAGGCGATGAAACCGTTGGTCCTGCATGACATTGCCGAGGCAGTGGGCATGCACGAGTCGACGATTTCCCGGGTAACCACCCAGAAATTCATGCATACCCCCCGGGGCATCTATGAATTGAAATACTTTTTCTCCAGCCATGTCAGCACCTCCGAAGGCGGCGAATGCTCGTCCACGGCCATCCGCGCGATCATCAAAAAACTGGTGGCCGCGGAAAATCAGAAAAAGCCGTTGAGTGACAGCAAGATCGCTGGTTTACTGGAGGCACAAGGCATTCAGGTGGCCCGCCGTACCGTCGCCAAGTACCGCGAATCCCTCGGGATCGCGCCTTCGAGCGAACGCAAGCGGTTGATGTAACAAGGCCACGCCACAGCGTTCCAGTGGCAGGCATTTCTGCCTGCCGCTTTATGCACTGGCAACGAAGGAGAAGCTGTATGCAAGTCAACATCAGTGGACACCAACTGGAAGTGACCGAACCCCTGCGCACCTACATCGGCGAAAAACTCGACCGATTGGAGAGGCATTTCGACAAGATCACCAACGTGCAAGTCACGATGAACGTCGAGAAACTGCTGCAGAAAATCGAAGCCACGCTGCATATCCCCGGCGGAGAAGTGGTTGCCAACGCAGAGCACACAGACATGTATGCCGCGATTGACCTGCTGACCGACAAGCTGGATCGCCAACTCAAAAAGCATAAGGAAAAGACCCAGAGCCTCCTCCAGGGCGCAACCGGTCGTTAACCCCCCCAATCCATGATCCGACTAGAAACCATCCTGACCCCCGGCCGTTCCCAAGTGAACGCGCCGGGCGGCAGTAAAAAGAAAGCCCTCGAGCAAATTGCCAACCTGATCCACCGCGAAGTGCCGGATCTGGAAATGCAGGACGTCTTCGAGGCCCTGGTTGCCCGTGAAAAACTCGGTTCCACCGGTTTTGGCAACGGCATCGCCATTCCTCACTGCCGTCTCAAGGGTTGTGCCGCGCCGATCAGCGCGCTGTTGCACCTTGAAACCGCCATAGATTTCGACGCCATCGACGGCGCCCCGGTCGACCTGCTGTTTGTATTGCTGGTACCGGAAGCGGCGACCGATGCGCACCTCGAGCTGCTGCGCCAGATTGCCAGCATGCTGGACCGCAAGGAAGTGCGCGAAAAACTGCGCAGCGCACCGAGCAACGAAGCGTTGTACCAGGTTGTCCTGGACGAGCAGAACGGTCATTAAAAATGCGCATGATCATCGTCAGTGGCCGCTCCGGCTCCGGTAAAAGCACAGCCCTCAACGTGCTTGAGGACAGTGGCTACTATTGCATCGACAACCTGCCCGCCGGCCTGCTGCCGGAACTGGCCGAGCGCGCCCTGATCCACACCGAGCTGGCGCAACCGCTGGTAGCGGTGTCCATCGACGCACGTAACCTGCCAAGCCACCTGTCGCGTTTTCCTGAACTGCTCGAGGAAGTGCGCAGCCGGCATATCCAGTGCGATGTGCTGTACCTGGATGCCGATGAAGAAACACTGCTCAAGCGTTTTTCCGAAACTCGCCGGCGCCACCCGCTGAGCAATGCCAACCGTTCCCTGGCCGAAGCCATCGAGGACGAAAGCCAGCTACTGGGGCCGATCGCCGACCTCGCGGACCTTAAGGTCAACACCACGCACCTGAACCTGTATCAGTTGCGCGACACGATCAAGCTGCGCCTGCTCAACCAACCCGAGCCGGGCACGGCGTTCCTGGTGGAGTCATTCGGTTTCAAACGTGGCATGCCAGTAGACGCCGACCTGGTGTTCGATGTGCGCTGCCTGCCCAATCCTTATTGGAAACCGGAATTGCGCGAGCAGTCCGGGCTCGACCAACCGGTGATCGACTACCTGGCCGCACAACCGGATGTCGAGGAAATGTACCAGGACATCTCCAGCTACCTGCTCAAATGGCTGCCCCGCTTTGCCGCGAGCAACCGCGCCTATGTCACGATCGCCATTGGTTGTACTGGTGGCCATCACCGCTCCGTCTACCTGACCGAACGCCTGGGTCAGCTCCTGCAACAGTCCCTGAAGAACGTCCAGGTTCGCCACCGCGACCTCAGCTAAAGGATTCACATCGCGATGCCTGCTCAGGAAATTGAAATCATCAACAAGCTGGGCTTGCATGCCCGAGCATCGGCCAAGTTCGTCGGCGTCGCGGGCCAGTTCAAGGACACCACCATCAGGGTCGGTCGCACGCCAGAGTCTACGGTCGACGGTAAAAGCATCATGGCGATGATGATGCTCGCCGCCGGCAAGGGCACCAAGATCCACCTGCACACCGAAGGTGATCAGGCGCAGGAAGCGATGGATGCCTTGGTTGACCTGATCAACCGATATTTCGACGAAGGCGAATAACGACCTCAGGACTCCAAAGCGGATTTATTGTGGCAAGGGGATTTATTGGTGGGAGCAAAGCTTGCTCGCGATGAAGGCGACTCGGTCACTCAGAAACCGAGGCGCCTGCATCGCGAGCAAGCTTTGCTCCCACAGCCCTTCTCGCCACAGATAAAATCACATCACCACAGATCTGCCACTTGTCACGCCAACGCCGTATCCAGCACCATCATCAAACAAAACCCCAGCAACAGCCCCAGGCTCGCCAGTTTCTCGTGACCATTGCGACGGGATTCGGGAATGACCTCGTGAGTCACCACCAGCAGCATCGCGCCGGCCGCCAACGCCAGACCCAAAGGCAAGAGCATCTCGGCCAGGCTCACCAACCAGGCGCACAGCAGCGCGAACACGGGCTCGACCAGCCCTGACGCCGCGCCAATCAGAAACGCCTTGGCCCGCGACATCCCCGCCGTAGCCAGCACCAACGCGATCACCAGCCCTTCGGGTACATCCTGCAAGGCGATGCCCATCGCCAGGCTGTCGGCATCCGGCATGCCACCACCCGCCGACACGCCCACCGCCATGCCTTCGGGAATGTTGTGGGCGATGATGGCAAACACGAACAGCCAGATCCGCGGCGCAATGATCGGACGTCCTGGCGCCGCGACCAGCCTTTCGGGGCTGGCCGAGACCTTGCGGTCCACCAGGTACAGCCCGAACGCGCCCAATAGAATGCCAAAACTGATGAGGCCGCTGGCCGCCCAAGGCGTCAATCCCAACTGCTCGGCCGCAGCAATGCCCGGCACGATCAGCGAGAACGCCGTGGCCGCAAGCATCACCCCGGCACCAAAACCCAGCAGCGAATCGCTGACGGCCTGGGGCATGCGCCGGATGACCAACACCGGCACGGCCCCCAGCGCGGTGCCCAAGGCGCAGAGCCCGCCACCCTCAAGCGCACGCAGCAGCCTGGGCTCCAGGTCCAGCCATACCAGGCCCTGGGCCGCCAACAACGTCATCCCGGCCAACAGCAACAACGATCCCAAGGCGTAGCGAAACATCCGTCCGCTTCCAATCGCCAGTGTTTGAGTATCCATAGTCAGCCTTGAGTTGTTTTCATGAAGGACTCGAAGCCAGCGCAGCCTGGTAGCGCCGGGCGACCTCAGGCCAGTTGATCACATTGTAGAAGGCGCTGATGTATTCCGGACGACGGTTCTGGTAGCGCAGGTAATAGGCGTGCTCCCAGACGTCCAGGCCAAGAATCGGCGTGTTGCCCTTCATCAGCGGGCTGTCCTGGTTGCCGCTGCTTTCCACCACCAGGGTCTTTTGCGGGGTGACGCTCAACCAGGCCCAGCCGCTGCCGAAACGGGTCAGCGCTGCTTTGGTGAAAGCTTCCTTGAAACGCTCGATACCGCCCAGTTGTGCTTCGATCGCCGCCGCCAGACCACCATCAGGCAGGCCGCCGCCCCGGGGCGTCATCACTTCCCAGAACAACGAATGGTTGGCATGGCCGCCGCCCTGGTTGATCACTGCGGCCTGCAGGCTTGGTGGCAACTGCTCCACGCTGGACACCAGTTTTTCGACAGGCCACCCGGCGTATTCGGTGCCGTCCACCGCTGCGTTGAGGTTATTGATGTAGGTCTGGTGATGCTTGGTGTAGTGGATCTCCATGGTTTGCGCATCGATGTGCGGTTCCAGGGCGTCGTAGGCGTAGGGCAATGCAGGCAAGGTAAAAGCCATGTTCAATGGACTCCATGATGAAGAGGGGCATTGCGCTGCCGGGGCGTAGCGGCATTGCAGTGCAGCAGGCGCTGGGTGCGTGGGTATTCACCGTGCTCGCTGATGAAATTCAGCAGTTCGACATAGGTCTTGTGGCTCTGGCGCAGCGCGGCGGCGCGCAGGGCCGGCGCCAGACGTTCGTCCTGCATGGTCTGCAACAACCGTTGGTGGATCGCACACAAATACTCGGCGCTCTCCTCCGGCTGGTTCAGGCGCAAGTGCAGGTCCGCCAGGTTGTGATGGGAGACGACGCACGCGGCCACGGCTTCGTCGGCATCCGCCCAACGCTCGAACAGCACCTGGGCCAGCGCCAGGGCCTGTAGGTAAGCTTCGCGGGCGTCCACCAACTCGCCCAGCATGAAACAACGATTGGCCCGTTCGATCGTACGCTTCCAGTGTTCCATGATGAGTCCTCCACACAGGTGTCGGGGTTACACGCCGCCGGCGGTGAGCTTCTCCGGGTCCAGCAGGACTTCGAGTTCGCTGCGTGTCAGGTCGGTGTGCTCCAGGGCGACATCGATGACCGGTCGACCTTGCTGGTAAGCCTTCTTGGCGATTTCAGCGGCCTTCTGGTAACCGATGATGGGATTGAGCGCGGTCACCAGGATCGGGTTGCGCGACAACGCTTCCTTGAGCCGGGCTTCGTTGACCTTGAACGTGGCAATGGCCTTGTCCGCCAGCAAGCGGCTGGCGGTGGACATCAGGGTGATGCTGCTCAGCAGGTTCTGGGCGATGATCGGCAGCATCACGTTCAACTCGAAGTTGCCCGATTGACCGGCGACAGTGATCACCGTGTCGTTGCCGATCACCTGGGCCGCCACCATCGCGGTGGCTTCAGGAATGACCGGGTTGACCTTGCCGGGCATGATCGAGGAGCCCGGCTGCAAGCCTTCGAGCTCGATCTCGCCCAGGCCTGCCAGCGGCCCGGAATTCATCCAGCGCAGGTCGTTGGCGATTTTCATCAACGACACGGCGGTGGTCTTGAGCTGCCCGGAAACCGCTACGGCGGTGTCCTGGGAGCCGATCAGCGCGAACAGATTCTTGCCCGGGGTGAATTGCACCTGGGTCAATTGCGTCAGTTGCTGGCTGAACAACTCGGCGAAACGCGGATGGGCATTGACCCCGGTGCCGACCGCCGTACCGCCCTGGGCCAGGGATTGCAGGCTCGGCAGCACATCCTGCAAGTGGCCGATATTGGCCTTGAGCTGCTGCGCCCAACCGTCGAGCACCTGGCTCAGGCGCACCGGCATGGCATCCATCAGATGGGTGCGACCCGTTTTGATGAATGGGTGGACCTCTTCGGCCTTGCGCTCAATCACCTGCACCAGGTGCAACAGCGCCGGCAGCAGTTGCTCATGCAAGGCCAAGGCAGCGCTGACATGAATGCTGGTGGGGATGATGTCGTTGCTGCTCTGGCCGCAATTGACGTGGTCGTTCGGGTTGACCGTCTCTCCCAGCAGGCGGCTGGCGAGAGTGGCGATCACTTCGTTGGCGTTCATGTTGGAGCTGGTGCCGGAGCCGGTCTGGAAAATATCCACCGGAAAATGGTCCATGAAACGGCCTTCGAGCAGCCCCAGTGACGCATCGACGATGGCCTTGCCTTGGGCCGCGCTGATTTGTTCCAGTTCTACGTTGGCCCGGGCGGCGGCGGCCTTGGCCAGGATCAGGGCGCGGATGAACTGCGCCGGCATACGCTGGCCGCTGACCGGGAAGTTATCCACGGCACGCTGGGTCTGGGCGCCATAGAGGGCATCCACCGGGACTTGCAGCTCGCCCATGCTGTCGCGTTCGATACGGGTATTACTCATCGGGAGATCCTTGCACCAGTTCAATAAGAGAAATCGACGGCTCCAGGGCGCAGGTCGCCAGCGCCCAGGCATGGCTCTGCCAGCGCTTGAGGCGGCAGCGGCACAGTGACTGTTGTTCGAGGTCGCGCAGGGGACGCCAGGCCTGGTCGAGGCAGAGATTGCGCCAATGCCAGGGCAGCGCGACATCCGAGGCGGTGTCGAGCAGCAGCCGGAACGCGGTCTCGGCGATCATCCAGGGCGAAGTGGCGGTGCAGCCGGCCAGATAGCGGCCCTCGGCCAGGTAGTGCTCGATCAGCCGCGGCTCGTCCGGGTTCATCGCGCAACGGATCTGGCGGCTCATCCAGCGCCAGCTTTCAAGGTAGGGTTGTTCGTGCAGGGCAGAACTCATGACCGGGGCTCACTCGGCGAATGAGATTCATTATTAGATGATAATAAGAAGCAACACAACTGTTAAGCCGCACAAATTCATTGTGGCGAGGGAGCTTGCTCCCGCTCGGTTGCGCAGCGACCGCAAGATCTTGGGGTCGCTTCGCGGCCCAGCGGGAGCAAGCGCCCTCGCCACAAAAGCGCCCTCGCCACAGGATTTGCGGGCACAAAAAAAGGCGCGTCACCCCAGTGGATGACGCGCCTTTTTTTCAAGCAGTGAGCGTTAGCTACCCGCCACCGTCATCCGCTCGATCAACACCGAGCCGGTGCGGATGTTGCTGCGCAGTTCCAGGTCGTTGCCCACGGCCACGATCTGCTTGAACATGTCGCGCATGTTCCCGGCAATGGTCACTTCCTGGACCGGGAACTGGATCTCGCCGTTCTCGACCCAGAAACCCGCTGCGCCCCGGGAATAGTCACCGGTGACCATGTTCAGGCCGTGGCCCATCAGTTCGGTCACCAGCAGGCCCCGGCCCATGCGCCGCAGCAAGGCCGCCTGGTCTTCTTCGCCATGGGTCACGAACAGGTTATGCACGCCACCGGCATTGGCGGTGCTCGGCATGCCGAGCTTGCGGCCCGAATAGGTGCCGAGGATGTAGGACACCAACTCGCCATTTTCCACGAACGGCTTGGCGTAGGTGGCCAGGCCGTCGCCGTCGAACGCCGAGCTGCCCATGGCCTGCATCAGGTGCGGACGCTCGTCGATGGTCATCCATTGCGGGAACAGTTTCTGGCCCAGCGCGCCCTCGAGGAACGACGACTTGCGGTACAGGTTGCCGCCGGACACCGCCGACAGGAAGCTGCCGAACAGGCCGCCGGCCAGCTCGGCCGAAAACAGCACCGGCACTTCGCAGGTCGGCACCGGTCGCGCGCCCAGGCGGCTGGCCGCCCGCTGTGCGGCTTTCTGGCCGATGCTCACCGGATCTGCCAGCAAGCTGCCCTGGCGGCTCACGTCGTACCAGTAATCACGCTGCATCTGGCCGTTGGCCTCGGCGATCATCACGCAACTCAGACTGTGGCGGGTCGATGCATAACCACCGATGAAACCGTGGCTGTTGCCGTAGACCCGGCAGCCCTGGTGGGTATTGAGCGTCGTGCCGTCGGCGTTCTTGATCCGGCTGTCGGCCTCGAATGCCGCCGCTTCGCAACGCAGTGCCTGTTCGATGGCCTGCTCGGGGGTGATGTCCCAGGCGTGGAAGAGGTCGAAGTCGCGCAGCTCCTTGCACATCAGCGCAGCATCGGCCAGGCCCGAGGCTTCGTCTTCGGAGGTGTGCTGGGCAATCGCCAGTGCCGCGGCGACGGTTTCGCGAATGGCCTCCGGGCCGCTGGCCGAAGTGCTGGCCGAGCCCTTGCGCTGGCCCACGTACAAGGTGATGCCAAAGCCCTGGTCGCGATTGAATTCGACGGTTTCCACCTCGCGCTGGCGCACCGACGTCGACAGACCCTGCTCCAGCGATACCGCCACTTCACAGGCAGTGGCGCCCTGGCGCTTGGCTTCGGCGAGGATCTGCTCGACTTGTTCCTGCAGTGCCGGCAATGCTTGCGGGCCGACGCTTTGAACTGCACTCATGGTGTTCTCCACTCAAATTCTTCTTTCGGTGATGGCCTTCGAGCGACCGGGCCGGACAAGCGGCCCCCGACTGGTTATCATGGCGGCGTTTCTTTGCGGACTGCCACCATGGTTGATTCTTACGACGACTCCCTCTACGAGGGTGAAAAAAGCAAATCCCAGGTCAAACGCGAGCTGCATGCTCTGGTTGACCTCGGCGAGCGCCTGACAACACTCAAGCCTGACTTGCTGGCCAAACTGCCTTTGACCGACGCCTTGCGCCGGGCCCTGGCCGATGCGCCCAAGCACACCGCGAATATCGCGCGTAAACGGCACCTGCAATTCATCGGCAAACTGATGCGCGATCAGGACACTGACGCCATCCTGGTCCTGCTCGATCAACTCGATGCCTCCACCCGGCAGTACAACGAACGTTTCCACAACCTGGAGCGCTGGCGCGATCGCTTGATCGCAGGCGACGACGGCACCCTGGAAAAATTCGTCATCGACTACCCGGAGGCTGACCGTCAGCAATTGCGCTCCCTGATCCGTCAGGCCCAGCACGAACTGGCGCAGAACAAGCCACCGGCCTCGAGCCGTAAAATCTTCAAGTACATCCGTGAGCTGGACGAGACTCAACGCGGCCTGCGCTGAGTTTCACCCGGCCCTGTAGGAGCTGCCGCAGGCTGCGATCTTTTGATCTTTCGCTTGAGACTCAAGTGTCTGGGGAAAGATCGCAGCCTCGTTGCACTCGACAGCTCCTACACAGCTCCTACACGAATCGTGTACATCCTTAAGCGCCCGTGCCACCCACGGTAATCGCATCGATCTTCAGGGTCGGCTGGCCGACGCCCACCGGCACCGATTGCCCGTCCTTGCCGCACGTGCCCACACCGCTGTCCAGCGCCAGGTCGTTACCGACCATCGACACCTTGCTCATCGCCTCCGGCCCGTTGCCGATCAGGGTCGCACCCTTGACCGGTGCGGTGATCTTGCCGTCTTCGATCAGGTAGGCCTCGCTGGTGGAGAACACGAACTTGCCGCTGGTGATGTCCACCTGGCCACCGCCGAGGTTGGCGCAATAGATACCTTTTTTCACCGAGGCGATGATTTCCGCCGGATCGCTTTGACCACCGAGCATGTAGGTGTTGGTCATGCGCGGCATCGGCAGGTGCGCGTAGGATTCACGGCGACCGTTGCCAGTGCGGGCCACGCCCATCAGCCGGGCGTTGAGCTTGTCCTGCATGTAGCCCTTGAGCACGCCGTTCTCGATCAGCGTGGTGCATTCGGTCGGGGTGCCTTCATCGTCAACGCTCAGGGAGCCACGACGCCCGGCCAGGGTGCCGTCATCGACAATGGTGCAGAGTTTCGAGGCGACCATTTCCCCCATGCGCCCGCTGTAGGCCGAACTGCCCTTGCGGTTGAAATCGCCTTCCAGGCCGTGTCCCACCGCTTCGTGCAACAGCACGCCGGACCAACCGGACCCCAGCACCACCGGCAATGTACCTGCCGGGGCCGGAATGGCCTCGAGGTTGACCAGCGCCTGACGCAGCGCTTCGCGGGCGTAGCCCATGGCACGGTCTTCGCTGAGGAAATAACGGTAGTCGGTGCGCCCGCCGCCGCCATGGCCGCCGCGCTCACGGCGACCGTTCTGCTCGACGATCACGCTGACGTTGAACCGCACCAGCGGCCGCACGTCCGCCGCCAGGCCGCCGTCGGTGGAAGCCACCAGGATCCGTTCCCAGACCCCGGCCATGCTGACCGACACTTGCTGGATACGCGGGTCGAGGGCACGGGTGGCGACGTCGATGCGCTTGAGCAGCTCGACTTTTTCGGCGCGGCTCATGACTTCAAGGGGGTTATCCGGCGCATACAACTGCGCCACGTCCTGGCTGCTGAACGCCTGGACCGTGCCGTTCTGCCCGGCGCGGGAGATCGAGCGGGCCGCACGGGCAGCAGCGCCGAGGGCTTCGAGGGTGATGGCGTTGCTGTAGGCAAAACCGGTCTTTTCCCCGGACTGGGCGCGCACGCCCACGCCCTGGTCGAGGTTGAAACTGCCTTCCTTGACGATGCCGTCTTCCAGCGACCAGGACTCGGAGATCTGCCCCTGGAAATACAGGTCGGCCGCATCGATGCCCGGGCCGGCCAGGTCGCCCAGCACGCCTTGCAGGCTTTCGAGGGTCACGCCGCCGGGGGCTAGAAGGTGTTCACTGACTGAGGACAACAACCCGCTCATATGATTTACGCCTTGAATTCGTCGTCTTGGACAGGCCGCTGTCGAGCGCCCTGCGAGAAAAAGCGCCGATGGCTGACCACCGGCATGCGCGCCCGGATGGACGCTTGTTCACTGCTGTCGCGCTCGGCCAGCAGCACGGCCTCGCCTTGATCCTGTTGTGCCAGCACACGGCCCCAGGGGTCGACAATCGCGGCATGGCCAAAGGTTTCCCGCGGCCCCGGATGCACGCCGCCCTGGGCGGCCGCCAGCACATAGCACTGGGTCTCGATGGCCCGGGCACGGATCAGCACCTCCCAATGAGCCGCGCCGGTCACCGCGGTAAACGCCGACGGCGCCGTGATCAGTTCGGCCCCGGCAGCCCGCAGCTCGCTGAAGAGCTCCGGAAACCGCAAGTCATAACAGACCGTCAGGCCCACCCGGCCCACGGGGGTATCGGCAACCACCACGTTAGCGCCATAAGCATAGTCATCCGACTCGCGATAGCGCCCGCGATTGTCCGCCACATCCACATCGAACAGGTGCAACTTGTCGTAGCGCGCGACGATCTGGCCCTGATCGTCGACCAGCAACGAACAGGCATGGGACCTGGCCTCGGGCTGGTCCACTGGCGGCAACGGCAACGTGCCGGCCACAATCCATAACTTGAGGTCTCGGGCGGTCTGTTTCAACCAGGGTAGGATCGGTCCCTGACCAAAGGCTTCGGCACGACCGATATCGGCAATGTCCCGCCGGCCCATCGCCGCGAAATTCTCCGGCAGCACCGCCAGCCTTGCACCGCCCGCGGCAGCCTGCTCCAGCAGCACACGGGCACGGGCCAGGTTGGCGAGCACATCGCTTTGGCTGACCATTTGAATCACTGCGACTGGCATGGAGCTTCTCTCTTTTTTATCCTCGTCCAAGGCGGCTGTGGGAGCAAAGCTTGCTCGCGATGAGGCAGGTACATCCAACATACAGGCTGACTGATACACCGCAATCGCGAGCAAGCTTTGCTCCCACAGGCTCGCTCCCACAGGGGGTATCGCATCACCTGTCAGAACGGCTTGTCGAAGGTGATCTTCGGCTCTTTCCACGGCCCCTTGACGTCGTATCTTACGCTGGCAAAGCGCGCTACGCGGTCACCGATCAGTTTGTCGATCAGAAACAGCGCCCCACCCACCGCCGGTGCACCAACGATCAGCGCGGCGATCGGCAGGTTGTTGGTCACCGGCAGCGTCACCAGCAGCTTGGCGTCGACCCGGTCGGCCACCATGTCCAGCGTGCCGTTGAGTTCCAGATTGCTCGACGGCCCGGTCAGGGTAATGGGTTCGCGGGTCACGTACACACCGTCGCTCGCCACCAGCAGCCCTTTGACCCGGTCGTAGCTCAAGCCTTTGCTGAACAGGTCGGAGAAGTCCAGGCGCAGGCGTCGGCCGATGGAGTTGAAGTTCAGCAGGCCAAATACCCGCAACGCCTGGGCGCTGCCTTCAATTTCAACAAACTGGCCTTTGCTCAGCGAAGCGTCGAGGCTGCCGGAAAAACGCTTGGTGGCAGCCCACGCCGGCGAGCCGGGCCAGCGGCCATCGACATCCAGGCGGAAGGTCTGGCTGGTCACACTCGGGGCATAACCCCAGTTCTTGAGTATGTCGACCAGGTTCTTGCCGCTGATACGGCCCTTGTACCAACTGCTGGTGGAACCGGGCGCGCCTTCCCAGCCGCCACTGCCGTTCAACACCATGCCCTTGAGGCCCATGTCCAGATTGTTCAGCGCGATACCCTTGGCGGTAGGGCGCACTTTCAACGACCACGCACCGATGAGATCGGGGCCCTGGAACAATTGGTCGATGGCAATATCCATGGCCGGGATTTTGCCGGGATCGACCGAGGCCAACGGGTCCGGAGCGTTTTCATCCGCCTGGACCGTCGGGTCTGTGGCCGGCAGGCGAACATAATCAAGCGTGATACCAATCGGTGCGGCCTTTGCATCTGGCAGGCTGACATTGCCCTTGGCCTGCTGGCTGTCGAGCCGCATGGCCCAGGCGTCCGGCTTGCGATCCAGTTGCACCGATACCTGGTCCAGGGTGGTGCCCATGGCCGTGAGCTTGCCGACGCTCAGGTCGACGCTGCTGAGCAGTTGCTTGGCGCTGCCGCCTGGATCCTGGCCGGCGTACTTGTTCACCAGGTCCTGCCAGGGACTCACGTCCAGCTCCGACAGGTTGCCACGCAGTCGCAGCCCCTTGGCCCCGGGCAGCACCGCATCGCCGGCACCCAGCAACAATTCGCCACGACCGTCGGCGACTTTGCCGCTCGGCGCGGCGTAAGTGAAACTGGCCAAGTCGCCATAATCGACCCAGTAACGCCGCTCCGGCCCTTGCAGGGTCATGCGAAACATCGTGTCGCGCCCGGCATTGGCGGCCATGCCGAAAGGCGCCGGCAGATCGATGGCCACGCCCTTGAGATTGGAACTGACCGACAACTGGCTATCGGCGCCATCAAGGATCACTTGCAACTGGTAGGGCACGACACCCGATACCGGCAACGGCTGGGTGACATTCAGCCAACTGGTGAGTTTTTTGATCTCCACCTGCCCGGACGCAGCGACCCGCGTGTTGAGCGCTCCGGCGCGGCCCTCGGCAAAAATCTGTGCGGTCACGGGCCGGTCGAATGCCCGGGCACTGATGCCCTTGCCGCTCAGGCCCTTATTGCTGTCGAAGCGGAAATCGCCCTTGAGCTGAGTCAGCTCCAACGCCGGCTCGCTGAGTTTGAGACGGGCCTTGTCGGTGACGAAGTCCACCAGGATCTTCGGTTGCTCGCCTTTGACCAGGGGGATATCGAGCTTGACGCTGCCTTGCAGGTCGCCCTCGCCTTCCCAGCCGGCGAATGTCTCGGCGGTCCCGATCGGCGCGGTCTGGAGGATTTTCAGACCGTCACCCAGTCCGCCGGCGAACCCGCCGTCCAGAAACAGATGAACACTCTGCCCGCTGGGTACATGGGGAATGTTCACCGAAACATCCTTGACCTGGGTATCGAGCAATTGTCCTTGGCTGGCGAAGATGCGCACGCCGCTGTCTTCGACGAAGACATCGCCGCTGACCTTGCTGACCGAAGGCCAGCCCGGCTGGAACGCCAGTTCGGCGTCATGCACCTTGAAAAACAGGCTGATGCTGCGCGCCGCGTCCCCGGCACCGTGATTGAGCGAGCCTTGGTACTGGAAAAAGCCCTGGTCCACCGCGCCCTTGACGATGGCCGTGCGCAGCCACTCATCCAGCGCCGGGCTGAGGACCGCCGGCAGGTACTTGGCGGTGTAGCGTCCGTCACCGTCCACCAGGCCGACCCGCAGGTCCATGTAGTCTTCCTGGCTGTGGTCGAAATGCAGGCGGATCAGGAAGTCGCCGGCAATCCTGCCCTCCTCGCCCAGCACCTTCAAGTACGGCGCGATCAAGGTGAAGCCTTGCTTGTCGAGCTTCCAGGTCAACCGGGCGTTGGCCTGCAGGTATTGCCAGGGCTTGGCGAAAATCGGGTCCAGGTGCAGGGAAAAATCCTTGCTGTCCATGCGCAGCTCGCCGCCACCGAGGTCACCGCTCAGGCTCCCGGACACGTTGCGCGCAGCCGGGGCGCCGCGATAGGCATCAAAGCCCACGGTCTCCAGGTTGGTGGCGAAGCTGACTTTCTGGTCACCGGTGTTTTGCGGCCGGTAGTCCAACAGCACGTTGCGCAGGGCACCGGTCACCTTGAGATGGTCGATGGTCGTCGCCAGGCCTTCGGGCAACGGCGCCAGGGCATTGAGCAACGGCGTGAGCGGAGTCAGGTCGAGGCGGTCGGCCTGCAGGTGCCAGCGCTCCTCGGCCTTTTCGGTGGCGGCACTCTGTTGCAGTTGCAGGCGCGATTCCCAGCGGGTTTCGCCCAGGTTCATCGCCAGGGAATCGAAGGTCGCAGTAAATCCCTGGTCGCCACGCTGGAAATATCCATTGAGCGCCAGGTTATGGATTTGCACCGGCTTGCGCTCGGCGTAGGCACCCTGGATGTCAGGCGCATTCAAGCGCATGACCGCGCTTTGCACCGTACCGCCCCCCCAACTCAGCCAGAATTCGCCACCGGCCTTGATCCGGGAAAAATTCCATTGCTGGGTCAGGCGTTTCGGCAGCCATTTGGACCAGTCGCTTTGCGGCAGGCTCAGGTACGCATCGGCCTGGCCATTCTTCCAGTCGCTGGCGCGCAGGCGGGTGCGCAGGTTGATCGCCACCGGCTGGCCGTCCGGCAGGGTCAGGCGTGCGTCCAGGCGCTGGCGGGTGACGCCGGTGCGCAGGCTCAAGCCGACGTAGGTGAGGGTCAGCGGTGGTTGCTCGACGGGTTGCAAGGTCACCTGGCTATCGAGCAGCGAGAACTTGGAAACCACCTGCATGCGTTCGAGCAATTGCTGCGGATCGAGGGGCTGGTCGTCCTTCACCGGCAGGCCTTCCAGGGCCCACTTGCCGTCGGCGCCCTCCTTGAGGCTGATCTTCAGGCCGCTGACTTCCAGGTGGGCAATGCGCACCTGGCGTGCCAGCAGGCTGTCCCATAGATCAGGCACGGCTCGCACCTGATCCAGGTGCAACGCATTGGGGCCTTCGCCGACCACCACGTCGCGCGCCGCCAGGATCGGCGCCAGGGCGCTCCAGCTACCGTCGAGGCTTCCGATGTGCACAGGCATGCCCAAGGCGACGCTGGCCTGGGTCTCGACCTCGGCGCGGTATTCAGCCACCAACGGGACCAGCTCGCGACCGAGGCTGACGTACAACGCCAGCAGCACCAGCAGCAGCGCACACAGCCCCAGCCCCCAGCGAGTCAGCGCCGCCAAAATGCGTGTCAGACGCTCCATGTCAGTGGGCTCCCCTGGCAAAGACAATCAAATCCGCGGGCCCGCCGCTTCCCAAGCTCTTCAGAGCAACACCACGTCGTATTGTTCCTGGGAATACATGGTTTCCACCTGGAAGCGAATCGTGCGTCCGATGAACGCTTCCAGCTCCGCGACATTGCCTGACTCCTCGTCGAGCAGGCGATCCACCACTTTCTGGTTCGCCAACACTCTATAGCCAGTCGCCTGGTAGGCGCGCGCCTCCCGGAGAATTTCCCGGAAGATTTCGTAACACACGGTTTCCGGGGTCTTGAGCTTGCCGCGACCCTGGCAACTGCTGCACGGCTCGCACAGCACCTGCTCAAGGCTTTCGCGGGTGCGCTTGCGGGTCATCTGCACCAGGCCCAGCTCGGTGATACCGATGATGTTGGTCTTGGCGTGGTCGCGTTCGAGTTGTTTTTCCAGGGTCCGCAGCACTTGGCGCTGGTGCTCTTCATCTTCCATGTCGATGAAGTCGATGATGATGATCCCACCCAGGTTGCGCAGCCGCAGTTGCCGGGCGATGGCCGTGGCGGCTTCCAGGTTGGTCTTGAAGATGGTCTCTTCCAGGTTGCGATGGCCGACGAACGCCCCGGTGTTGACGTCGATGGTGCTCATGGCCTCGGCCGGATCGACCACCAGGTAGCCGCCGGACTTGAGCGGTACCTTGCGTTCAAGGGCTTTCTGGATTTCGTCTTCGACGCCGTACAGGTCGAAAATCGGCCGTTCGCCAGGGTAATGCTCGAGGCGGTCGGCGATTTCCGGCATCAGTTCGGCGACAAACTGGGTGGTCTTCTGGAAGGTTTCCCGGGAGTCGATACGAATTTTCTCGATCTTGGGGCTGACCAGATCGCGCAAGGTCCGCAGCGCCAGGCCCAGGTCCTCGTAGATCACGCTGGGGGTGGCGATGGTCTTGATCTGCGCGGCGATCTGGTCCCAAAGCCTGCGCAGGTAGCGGATGTCCATGAGGATCTCATCGGCCCCGGCCCCCTCGGCGGCCGTGCGCAGGATGAACCCACCGGCTTCCTTGATGCCTTCTTTTTCCACGCAGTCGCTGACCACCTGCTTGAGGCGCTCGCGCTCGGCTTCGTCTTCGATCTTCAGGGAAATGCCAACGTGAGCGGTACGCGGCATGTACACCAGGTAGCGCGACGGAATCGACAGTTGCGTGGTCAGGCGCGCGCCCTTGGAGCCAATGGGGTCCTTGGTGACCTGCACCACCAGGCTCTGGCCTTCGTGCACCAGGGCGCTGATGCTCTCCACGGCCGGCCCTTCGCGCATGGAAATTTCCGACGCGTGGATGAATGCCGCGCGGTCCAGGCCGATGTCGACGAAGGCCGCTTGCATGCCCGGCAGCACCCGCACCACCTTGCCTTTATAGATATTGCCGACGATGCCACGCTTTTGCGTGCGCTCGACGTGGACCTCTTGCAGAACACCGTTTTCAACCACCGCCACGCGCGATTCCATCGGCGTGATGTTGATCAGGATCTCTTCACTCATGGCAGGGTCTCGTTCAGGCATGTTCACGATTATGGCCGCATCAAGTCAGACGGCGCTCAGCGCGCGCTCAAGGTTTGCCAACAGGGTATGCCGAAATGGCCCAGTAGTTCTGCGGTTTCGCACAGCGGCAGGCCGACCACGGCTGAATAACTGCCTTCAAGCCCGGCGACGAACACCGCGCCCAGCCCTTGAATACCATAGCCGCCGGCCTTGTCCCGGGGTTCACCGCTGGCCCAGTAGGCCGCCGCTTCCTGTTCCGTGATCGACCGAAAGCGCACCAGGCTGCGCACAACGCGGGATTCGCAACGCTGCCCATCGAGTATGGCAATGGCGGTCAATACGTCATGTTCGCGACCGGACAGGCTCAAGAGCATCGTCATGGAATCGGCCTGGTCCACGGGTTTTCCGAGAATTCGCCCGTCCAGTACCACAGCCGTATCGGCGCCCAGCACGCAGCCATCCACGCCGGCGTCCAGGGCTCGCCGACCCGCCTCGGCCTTGCCGCGCGCCAGGCGCTCGACATAGGCCGAAGGGGTTTCGTGGTCCAGGGGCGTTTCGTCGATGTCCGCGCCGATGGCGGTAAAGGACACGCCGATCTGCGTGAGCAGTTCACGCCGACGCGGCGAACCTGAGGCGAGGTAGAGCGGTTTCATCAAGACATCTCCCTATCAAGGCCAATGCCTGACCGAATCAGTTGATTTTGAAACGCAGGCGCAGGCCACGCAAACCGAAGCTGACCCAGGGCCAGAGCAAGGCGCTGACCAGGGCTGGCAAGACCAGCGCCAGGGTCGGCTGGCGATTGCCGGTCAGCGCGCTGAGCCACAATTGCACCAGTTGCGCCAGGCCGAAGATCACCAGGATCACCAGGCACTGCTGCCACATGGGGAACATCCGCAGGCGTTGTTGCAGCGACAGCACCAGGAAGGTGATCAGCGTCAGGATCAGCGCGTTCTGCCCCAGCAACGTGCCATAAAGCACGTCCTCGGCCAGGCCCAGGCACCAGGCGGTGACCATGCCGACCTTGTGCGGCAAGGCCAGCGCCCAGAAGGCCAGTAACAGGGCCAGCCACAGTGGGCGCAGGATTTCCATGAACTGCGGCAGCGGCGAAACGCTGAGCAACAGGCCGATGGCGAAGGTCAGCCAGACCATCCAGCCGTTACCGGATTGGGTACTGCTCATTCTTCTCGTGCTCCCCTGGGGGCTGGCGCGGTGGCCGGCGTGGAGGCTGGCGGTTGGGCGGCGGGCCGGGCTGGCTGA